>CAMQUX010000145.1 GCA_947037905.1 uncultured Desulfovibrionaceae bacterium
TCATCAAATGAGATATGGTCTGAGCCAATAGCGTAGTCTGCATAGTAAAATCGGGGCTAACATTTTCTCCACTAAAAAATGTTTTGGTACAATCATAGTCATAAAATTGATTTTCATAGTTATGGCTGAAAAAACAACTGTAAAAGAGAAAATCTGGATTGTGTTTGTCGATAATAACATTGTAGCGGGTGCGCAAAATTTCCGTAAAAGGGAACGTTTCAGGATTGAATCCGAAATGGTATTCAAAATTTATATAATATATGCGGATTGTTTTTTATATTTTATTAAAGTAAGTAATTTTTTTCTTCTAATACATGTTGTTGAGCTGATAAAATAGGATATTAAAACACCAAAATAATACTATTTATTATTTGAAACTTTATTTCGTAGGTATCCTATCAAACTTTTGATAGGGTATTTTAGTATTTTTTTCATTCGTTTCTTTTTAGAATAGTAGCTAGAACTTATTTTAACTTGCTCTTGAGTTATAATTTGAGCCCGCCCAAAATTGGGGACTCTTTTTGCATCTGCAGGCTCTTGGTCGAAGATATGAAACAGAAACTTCTTTAGCTCTTCATGCTCGAGTATAGGTCGTTTATGTGGCTCTTCTGAATTTTCAAGTAAAGGATTACTTATTTTCCTTGGAGCATTGAGTATTTTTAAATATTCTTCATCATTTTGGTCAATAAATTTAACATATTCGACAAGCTCTTTAATGGACGCAAAATCCATAGCATTAATAAAATAATTTTTAGGAAAGTCTTGAGTAATACGTGGGTTTCCCCAGTAAATAGGAACCGTATTAGCTTGTAAAGCCTCTAAAGTTTTTTCTGTAGTATATCCTGGTTTGCATGAATTTTCGCAAGCGATGGAGAACTTGTATTCTTGTTGCCAAAGGAATTTGTTCTCAATATTCCTGCCAATATTATTAAATAAAGCTCCGCCAGAATCCACTTGCTTATAAGAAGATAAAGCATGGAATAGTTTATTTCGAAAGGGATTAGCAGAATGATGATTACTATAAAGGAAATTACAGAATTTTCTATCGAGAGGTTTTTTTGCGATATAAGCCTGAGCAGGCCAAAACTCATAAAAAGGCAGTCTTAAATATCTATCCTCAAACGAGATAAAGTCCGAGCCTATAGCATAGTCCGTAGTGTTAAAATCGGGGCTTGCATTTTCTCCGCTAAAAAACATTTTGGTACAGTCATAGTCATAAAATTGATTTTCATAGTTATGGCTGAAAAAACAACTATAAAAGAGAAAATCTGGATTATGTTTGTCTATGATGACATTATAGCGAGTGCGTAGAATTTCAGTAAAAGGAAATGTTTCAGGATTGAACCCAAAATGATATTCAAAATTTGTATAATGTATGCGGATTGTTTTTTTCATATTTTTTTTAAGTAATTAATTCTTTGTTTTCATATCCATAATTCTCAAGACTGTTATTTCATTAAGGATATAGTATATTTAATAAACATAAAATAATACTATTTTTTACTAGTAAGTTTTTTTTGTAAGTATTCTTTTAAGTTTCTAATAGGGTGTTTTATTATATTTTCTGCTTGTTTTCTTTTATTGTACCAAGAAAACATCTTATTTTGTAATATATCAATGATTTGAGTGTTTCCATAATTTGGAATTCTTTTTGCTTGCTCTGGTTCTTGGTCAAAAATAGTAAATAGAAATTTTTTAAATTCTTCATGCTCAGCTGCAGGTGTTTTTTGTGCGTCTCTTAGCAAATTACTATTGGTTTGCCATGGAGCGTTGAGTATTTTTAAATATTCTTCATCATTTTGGTCAAGAAATTTTATATATTCGACGAGTTCTTGAAGTGATGAAAAATTCATAGCATTAATAAAACAATCTTTTGAAAAATCTTCTTCAATGAGCGGATTCCCCCAGTAAATAGGGACAGTGTTTGCTTGCAACGCATCTAGTATTTTTTCTGTCGTGTACCCTATTTTAGCAGAGTTTTCACTGGCAATAGAGAATTTGTATTCCTGCTGCCATAGGAATTTATTTTCAATTTTTCCGCCAATATTATTAAACAATCCTCCTCCAGAATCTACCTGTCTATAAGAAGATAAGGCATGGAAGAGTTCCCCCCGAAAAGGATCAGAAAAGCGAGAATTACTATAAATGAAATTACAAAATTTTCTTTCAAGAGGATTTTGCGATTTATGCGTGATATTTTTGTTCAAATAAAATAAAGGTAAACGAAAGTATCTATCTGCAAATGTTAGAAAATCAAACCCAATAGCATAATCTGCCATATTAAAATTAGGGCTAATGTTTTCACCGGTAAAAAATATTTTTACACAGTCTTGGTATGTATTATTTTGAAAGAAAGGATTAGCATAGAAAAGAAATTCAGGATTTTTTTCGTCAAGAATAACATTATAGCGAGTGCGTAAGATTTCTGTAAAAGCAAAGGTATTTGGATTAAAATCATCCCAAAAATTTGTATAATGTATGCGGATTGTTTTTTTCATAGTTTTTTTAAAAAAAATTGACAAGATGTATAACTAGCAATTTTTATAGGTTTGTTTAGTACTAGATAATCATAATGTTTGCAAATATAATTATGGAGAAGGTTTTATTATTAATACATTCAGATAATTATTATTTGAGTATAATATGGGCTTAGACGGTAAAATTAAAGGTATAAATGAGCACTTTTGATCGAAATTTTTTGCGAGAGTACCTGCTTATAAAGCTCTTACCGTTCTGTTAGACACCAGAAATTAGACATGTCTATTCCCAAAAAATATTTTTTTAAAGCCACGACGAGGGTATTTTATGAAATACTTAATTTTATGTACTATTGAATCAGTAACCGTAAAATTATTAGAGCAAGAAAAAACATGAGCTTGTTGTGCTGCCATATTTGGAGTAAACCCATATTTAGGAATTCGTTTTGCCAGTTGTGGCTCTTGGTCGAAAATATTAAAAAGGAAATTTTTAAGTTCTTCATATTCAAGTCCAGAAGGGATATCTTTATTTTCTGTATCTTTTAGTAAAGTGGTATGGGTTTGCCATGGAGCATTGAGTATTTTTAGATATTCATCATCGTTTTGGTCAAGAAATTTTATGTACTCTACGAGTTCTGTGAGTGAGGAGAAATCCATCGCATTAACAAAGCAATCTTTAGAAAAATCTTCTTCAATAAGTTGGTTTCCCCAGTAAATAGGGACCGTGTTTGCTTGTAGAGCCTGTAATATCTTTTCGGTTGTGTACCCTGGTTTGGAAGAATTTTCACAGGCTATCGAGAATTTATATTCTTGCTGCCAGAGAAATTTATCGTCAATTTTTCTGCCAATATTATTAAACGCATCTCCGCCAGAATCCACTTGCTTATAAGAAGATAAAGCATGAAAGAGTTCTTCACGAAATGGATCTGCTGCAGTAGTATTGCTATAAAGAAAATTACAGAACTTTCTTTCAAGAGGTTTCTCAGATGTAAATGTGGTATTTTCGTACAAATAAAATAAAGGCAAGCGAAAGTATCTATCTCCAAGCGTTAGCAAGTCAAAGCCAAGAGCGTAATCGGTCATATTAAAATCTGGGCTAACATTTTCACCCGTATAGAATATTTTTGGACAATTATAATAGAATATTTCTTTTTCGTGTCTTTTTTTAAAACAATTGTGGAAAAGAAAATCAGGTTTTTTTTCATCAAAGATAACATTATAGCGTGTGGATAAAAGTTGCGTAAAAAAATGATTATGGGGAGTAAAACTCTCTTGAAAATGTGTATAATGTATGCGGATTGTTTTTTTCATGATTTTTTTTGATAAATTAAATGCTACTTAAGATGTATAATCTTTTAATGATATTTATTCCATAATGGAATAAATATTTATATATTTTTTAAAGAATAAAGTATATCTTATACAATATGACTAAAATATATGTCTATATTTACTCAATAATTATGATATGTGCAAGCATAATTATTGGTAAAACTAAATTATTAAGGAATTCATATGTTTGCAAAAATAGCTTCAGGAGCATTACGAGGGGTCGATGCGTACCGTGTAGATATGGAAACGGTAATAACTCGCTCTGGTATGCCA
>CAMQUX010000146.1 GCA_947037905.1 uncultured Desulfovibrionaceae bacterium
CTCACACATATTTTTCGCCAAGCACAAGAAAGTTTCATAGTTGTAAATGCACATAGAATAAATAACGGACAGTTTCCGTGCGAGTCTCCGTACCCTGCACCGAAAGCAGATTTTTTCTGGATAGCACAAGATGATCCAAAAAGAGTTCAAGCACTTATTGTTGAGACCGTTTGTAATAGAATTCCAGAGCGATACGGACTAAATGCCTTAAAAGAGGTTCAAGTACTCACTCCCATGCACAAGGGTGAGGTGGGAACAATTACCCTCAATAAAATTTTACAAGAGCGTTTAAACCCATCTAAAGGACCAAAGTTTGAGATGCAAAGAGGATTTACTCTTTTTCGTCTAAACGATAGAGTTCTTCAGCTTCGTAATAATTATGATAAAGATGTCTTTAATGGTGATTTAGGATTTGTGGTAGAAATAGATAAAGATGCTGATAAGCTCATGGTTGAATTTGATGATGGGCGAATAGTTTCTTTTGAAGGAAGCGATTTAGATGATATGACTTTAGCATATGCCATAAGTATTCATAAATCACAAGGAAGCGAGTATCCTGCAGTAGTTATACCAATAATGACCCAACATTATATGTTATTGCAAAGAAATTTACTCTACACAGGGCTAACAAGAGCAAAAAGACTTGCCATAATGGTTGGTAGCGAGCGAGCTTTTCATATAGGGCTTAATAATATAACAGCAGGTAAGAGATTTACTCATCTGCGCCATAGATTATATAATGCCCTACATAACTAATCTATAAATTATATGCAGTATATAGATATTCTAAAAAGGACTCTAAAAAGAGTCTTTTTTTTTAGGAAAACTCATCGAAAATTTGTGAATTTTTTAACAATCAGTCATTTATATAAATATGTGTAAATAATTATATATCATAATATGGTTAAATAAATGAGTATTTTTATATTTTTAATATCATTTAACTTATAGAAAAATATAAAATAGATTGTGAAATTTATAATTTGTTGTTATAATAAAAGAGCATTGTGTTTTTTAATAATGTACAGGGTGAAAAAGGAGTTATTTATGACAAATTTTACTAGGCGTTCTTTTTTAGAGATTTCTGCAAAAGTATCAATGGGTGCAGGTTTTTTTAGTTTATGCCCCCAACTGGCTTTTGCAAAAAAAAATGCAGATCTTATTTATATTAATGGTGCTATAATAACAATGGACGGTAAAAATACTAGTGCAGAAGCTCTTGCTATTAGTAATGGTTTCATTGTTGCTGTAGGTAAAAAACATGATGTTCTTAACTTACAAGGGAAAAATACAAAAATTGTCGATTTACAAGGCAGAACTTTAATGCCTGGTTTTATAGATGGGCATGGGCATTTTCCAAGCTCTGGTATGTACGAATTGACACAAGTAAATTTGAATGTGCCTCCCTTAGGAACTGTTACTTCAGTAGATGGTTTAGTTGCAACTCTTAAGGCACGAGCTGACAAGACACCAGCAGGTAAATGGATAGTAGGGTACAATTATAACGATATTGCTCTTAAAGAACAAAGACATCCTACTAAGGTTGATTTAGATAAAGTTTCCACAAAACATCCTATATTTATTCGTCACGTATCGGGGCATTTAGGTGTAGGTAATACTATGGCTTTACAAAAAGCAGGCATTAAAAAAACAACTGTTTCACCTATGGGCGGAACTATTCGCTTAGGGAGTAATGGAGAGCCAGATGGAGTGTTAGAAGGGCCACCTGCTAAAGCACTTGTGGAAAATTTAATTCCAAAACCGTCAAAAAAAACTATTGAAAAAGCTATTCGCTATTCTGCAAAAGAATATGCAAAGATGGGCATAACTACAGCTCAAAATGGCGGCTCGCCTGACTATGATGATCTTTTTATTCGTCTAGCAGATGAAAATGATTTAAACATGCGTCTTGTTATTTGGCCTGGTGCATATGACCCAAGCATTTTAGAGCGTTACGGTCGTTTTCGTTCAGGAGATTTAATGCACTCTTCAGGTATGATAACACTTGGAGCCGCAAAGCTTTGGGCAGATGGTAGTCCTCAAGGATATACTGCTTATTTTAGTAAACCCTACTATAAGGTACCTGCTGGTAAGCCAAAAGATTTTCGAGGTTTTCCAACATTTGAGAAAGAAGACTTAATACAGAGGGTGCAAGCCATGCATAATGATGGTTGGCAAATTGCGATTCATGGAAATGGTGATCAGGCCATAGAGGAAATTTTAGATGCATACGAAATAGCGCAAAATGAAACAGCAAAAAAGGATATGCGACACATTGTTGTTCATTCGCAGTTTGCACGCTTTGATCAAGTGGAGAGAATGGCTAAATTAGGAGTGCATCCATCGTTCTTTATTGGGCATACATTTTATTGGGGAGATGCTCATAGAGCTTTAATAGCTGGTCCTAAGAGAGCAGAAAATATTAGCCCTGCAAAAAAAGCTTTGCAAGAAGATATTATTTTTTCTTTTCATAATGATACGCCTGTAACACCTATAGATCCTATGTTACAAGTGTTTGCGGGGGTGAACCGTGTTACTAGTTCTGGGTATGTACTTGGTAAAAAACAAAGAATAGACGTTGCAGATGCGCTAAAAGCAATAACTATCAATGCAGCATATATGCATAAAGAGGAAAAAACAAAAGGGTCTTTGGAGATGGGAAAACTTGCTGATTTAGTTATTTTAGAAAAAAATCCATTAAAAGTTCCTGTTGAAGAACTAAAAGATATTAGAGTGGAGGAGACTATAATCGGTGGAAAGACTGTTTATCGAGGTTAAAAAAATATCGAGATTGAAAAAATATCGAGGATAAAAATAGAGTAGAGTATGTAACTAAAATAAGTATAGGAGAGGGCAAAGTCCTCTCCTATACTTATTAATTATACTTATTATTTAAAAAAGATTACTTAAAGAATTTTTCAATATATCCTTGTACAAAAACCACAAGAATAATAACTGGTAGAATATATTTAACATAACCATACAAGAGTTTAGGGAATTTTATTCCTTTTCCTGTATTTGCTTCGTTTATAAAGTTCTCCCAGCCCCAGCCTTTTCTATAACAACAGAAGAAAAGATATATTAAGGAACCAATTGGAAGAATATTCGAACTTACAATAAAATCTTCTAGGTCTAAAATATTTGTCCCTTTTCCGAGAGGCTGAAAATCTGATAGAATATTAAAACCAAGAACACAAGGAATAGCTAAGAAAAATAAGAGAACACCTTGTGTTATGACAGATTTTTTTCTAGGAATATTATAAACATCAATACCATAAGCAGTAATATTTTCAAGAACCGCAATAACAGTAGAAAGAGATGCAAAGCTCATAAAGATAAAGAAAAGTGTGCCCCAAATTTGTCCTAAATACATACTATTAAAGATATTAGGAAGAGTGATAAAAATAAGCCCAGGACCTGCATCAGCAGCGACTCCAAAAGAGAAGGAAGCGGGAAAAATAATAAGTCCTGCCATAAGTCCAATAAAAGTATCAAGTATAAGAATATTAATACTTTCACCCGTAAGTGAGCGTTCTTTTGAGATATAACTACCAAAAATAGTCATACACCCCATACCAATACTTAAGGTAAAGAAAGCTTGTCCCATGGCAGCATAAATGCTTGTCCATAAGCCTTTTTCAAGGAGTTTGCTAAAATCTGGATAGAGATAAAAACGAACACCTTCCATAGCGTTTGGAAGAGTAAGTGAGCGTGCAGCAAGTAGAACAATGATAAAAAGCAGTGCGATCATCATTATTTTTGTAATGCGTTCAACACCTTTTTGTAGCCCAAGTGAACAAACACCTACACCAATAAAAATAGTCAAAGCAGTCCAAAAAATTTGTTCTAAGGGGTTATTAAGAAGCGTTGTAAAAAACAAAGCAACATCATTGGTATTAAGTGGCGCAAGGCTTCCTATAGCAGTATGATAGCAGTAGGCAAGCACCCAACCAGAGACGACCGTATAAAACATTAAAAGGAGATAATTACCAATTATGGCAATATGCCCGTATAAATTCCATTTTGTGTTAGGTTTTAAGACTTTGAACGCAAGTCCAATATTTC
>CAMQUX010000147.1 GCA_947037905.1 uncultured Desulfovibrionaceae bacterium
GCTTCTCCTAACTGCTGTGCGACACAACCGCCAACTGCTATGAAACCTTTATTCTTTTTTATATAGGGCGATAAATTCTCAATTACTGCATACACTTTTTGTTCAGGTTTATCACGAACACTGCATGTATTGAGTATGAAAATTTCTGCATCTTTTTCTGCTTCAACCTCTTGCCAGCCTCTTGATAGAAGTGCTTTTGCAAGCCAGATTGAATCACCCATATTCATTTGACAACCAAATGTGGTTATATGAAATTTCATAATTACCTTATATTATTTCCAAAAATCTGATGCTCCAAAATTTTCTTCATAACGTTTTTTTAAATCTTCTAAACTAAAACTATGCTCAAGGGTTCCTTTTTGCTCTACACAGTATGCAGCACATACACTGCCCAATTTTGCAGCATTTTCTAGGCTAAGTTTATTTACTAAACCTGCTAAGAAACCTGCTCTAAATGCATCTCCTGCTCCTGTTGGGTCCATTACTTTTACTATTGATGCGGCAGAAATAGATATTACTTTTCCTGACTCAAAAATTTTACTACCTTCTGCTCCGTAAGTTATGACACTAGCCGCTACTAAAGCGTGGATTTCTTCTTCTGACAGACCTGTTTTGTTCTTGATCATTTCAAATTCATAATCATTACACATTAAAAAGGCTGCACCTGTTAAGCATGATATTGTTTGCTCTGCACTAAGCACTGGTAACTGTTGACCTGGATCAAATATATACGGTACTTTTTTTTCTTTATAAAAATTTGGAAGATTTACCATATCTGCCAAGTTTCCAGGAGAGACTATTGCGATACTATTATTTGCTTCTAAACTTGAAAAATTGTAATCGCAAGGATGTTGCATTGCACCAGGGTTAAAGCCTGTTATCTGATTAGAATCGCTATCTGTTGTGATAAAACAACCTGCTGTAAAACTATCTTCAATTACACGAATACCTTCAAAGGATAGATTGTTTTTCTTAAAAAATTCTTTTCCTCTATCAAAATCCTTTCCTACACTTGAAAGTACTACTGGTAATTTACCAAGTAAAGAGAGAGTGTAGCCTATATTTAAAGCAGTTCCTCCAAAAAATTCTTGCATGTCATCTACCATAAAGCTCACATTTAGCATATGAACTTTCTCTGGTAAAATATGATCTGAAAATTTTCCTGAAAAATTTAATATTTTATCGAACGCAACTGAGCCTGATATATAAATTTTCATACTATCCCCTTTAGTCTTTTATATCTTCGTAAATTTTTTCGTATTTTCTTTTTAGCTCTGAAAATTTCCCATTCGTTATAGCCTGCCTTGCTTCTTTAACGAGTTTTAGATAAAATGTCAAATTATGCAAAGTATTTAAACGATAAGAAAGCAGTTCTTTTGATACATATAAATGACGCAAATATGCTTTTGTAAAATTACGACAGGTATAACAATCACATTCACTATCTAGCGGGCTTGTATCTTCTCGGTATTGTGCTTTTTTTATATTAATCTTTCCAGCTGATGTGAATAGCGTTCCATTTCTTGCATTTCGTGAAGGCAGAACACAATCAAACATATCTACGCCACGACTTATACCTTCTAAAATATCAAGAGGAGTTCCGACCCCCATTAAATATCGTGGTTTATTTTTTGGCAACTTCGGCGCTATGTACGATAAAATTCGGTACATATCTTCTGTATTTTCTCCAACACTTAAACCGCCAATTGCAAAACCTTCAAAATCTATTTCTTGCAACTGCTCAAGACTTCTTGCTCGTAAATCTTCGTAAAAACCGCCCTGCACTATCCCAAACATGAGCTGTCCATTTTTTCCTTTTGGGCTATGTTCACGGCAGCGTTTTGCCCAGCGAGTTGTAAGCTCCAGCGATTTTGCAGTATAATCTCTAGTTGCGCCGTACGCAACACATTCATCTAAAACCATCATAATATCTGAGCCAAGATTATTTTGGATAGATATGGCTTTTTCTGGTGAGAAAAAGTGTTTGGAACCGTCATGATATGAGCGAAAAGCGACACCCTCTTCGCTTATTTTGCGTATAGATTCTAAGCTAAATACTTGAAAACCACCAGAATCGGTGAGTATTGGCTTGTTCCAGTTCATAAATTTATGCAAACCACCAAGGCGAGCTATGAGTTCATCGTTTGGACGCAAATAAAGATGATAGGTGTTTCCTAAAATTATCTCAGCTTCCATAGCATGTAAATCATCTGGAGAGAGACTTTTTACAGTCCCTTGCGTTCCAACTGGCATAAATATGGGAGTATTAATTACCCCATGACTTGTGTGCAACTTACCAACTCGCGCTTCACCATCTTCTGCTAATATCTCAAATTTTCCCAGTTCATTTACATCAAGCATCTATCTATTAACCTCATAGTATTTATATTTTTTAAAGATATATTTTACTTAAAAAAGTATTTTATAACTTTATCTACTTGCTAATTATGTTTGCTTAAAACCTTTCTTGATCCATGATTTTTCTGCATTATAACAATAAGAAGCAAATTATTTAGTCTTTGTAATCCCTTTCTGCGGACAAATAGCTATGAGTTCGCAAATAGTACATTCTGGACTGCGAGAATGACAAACTTCTCGACCAAAAAACACCATATAATGATTAACTGCGCCCCATTTATCCTGTGGAAAAAGAGCTAATAAGTCTTTCTCGATGATTATTGGATTATCACTTTGAGTGAATCCTAAGCGATATGCAATCCGTTTTACGTGCGTATCAACCGCTATGCCTAAATCAATCCCATATGCGTTTGAGAGTACAACATTTGCAGTTTTACGTGCTGCCCCTGCAAGGGCGAGCATTTCTTCCATTGTTTGTGGTACTTCACCGTTATGTACTTCTACAATTCGCCTTGCTGCTAGTTGGATATTTTTCGCTTTATTTCGAAAAAAACCTGTGGAATGAACAAATTTTTCAAGCTCTAATACATCTGCGTCCACATACGCATAAACATCTGGAAAACGCTCAAAAAGTGGCGGAGTTACTTTATTAACTCGCTCATCTGTACACTGTGCTGAGAGAATTGTCGCAACAAGAAGTTCCCAAGGGGTACGCCAATCAAGTGCTGCTTTCGGTGATGGATAGCGCTTTGCTAAACTATCTATAAGAAAAGATATTTTCTCTGTTTTTTTCATATATATCCCATTCAAAAATGAATTTCTGGTGATTTTCTTGATTTTTATTTTTAAGCAAGTTATTTAATAACAAGTTATCCTAAGAAAGGAAACCGATATATTTTACTATTAAAGGATTTTAAATATGGATATAAAAATCATCTATCTTACTGCAAAAGATTCTGAAGAGGCAAAAAAAATAGCACATTTTTTGCTGGAAAAAAAACTTGTAGCCTGTGTGAATATCTTGGGTAATATTGAGTCTTTATATATTTGGAACGGTTCTCTTGAAAACAGCACAGAAACTGCTTTACTACTAAAAACAACTGCCAAGCTTGAAAATACTGTAATTGAAAGTATAAAAAAAATGCATAGCTATGAATGTCCGTGCATTATGTCTTTTAGTCCAAGTGGTGGAAGTGCAGACTTTTTAACATGGATTAAAGCACAGTGTGCAAATGCAGTCGAATAATATATTAAAAGTGCTATTTTGAAACAACTCTGAAACAAACTCATTTTATAACTTGCTATTTTAATAATAAATCTAGTTATAAAATATCAACTAGATTTATTATTAAAATAGTTAATTTTTATCAAACAATACAAAGCGTATCTTAAAAAATAGTAAATTTAAAATATATAGATATTCAAAATAATAATTCAAAAGTAAATGTTTTTTTGGTATTTTAAAAGGTTGCTCTCTTATCTAAAAAAATATACGGTCTTAAATATTGAAATGTAATTTAATTTGGAGATCATATGTTCCCAGAACTCAAAATAGGTGACAGTATTGCGACTATTCCCGTAATCCAAGGTGGTATGGGCGTTGGTATATCAATGGCAGGACTTGCGTCTGCTGTTGCAAATCAAGGCGGCATTGGTGTTATTGCTGCTGCCATGATTGGTATGCGCGAGATCGGAA
>CAMQUX010000148.1 GCA_947037905.1 uncultured Desulfovibrionaceae bacterium
CTTTTATTTCTTAAAATATAAAAATAAGGTTTATTTTTTACATAATACTGTTGACAATCTTTTTTTTTATCTTACTTTGTATAGACGAAATGTATATCTGTAGAAGTAATTTACAAGGAGATGTTTTACAATGAATTTACAACCATTATTTGATAAAGTAATAATCAAACCTTTAGAAAAAGAAAAAACCACAAGCGGCGGAATAATTATCCCCGATAGCGCCACAGAAAAACCGCAAAGTGGTAAAATTCTTGCTGTTGGAGCAGGAAAAGATAATACTCCTCTTACTGTAAAAGTTGGAGATGTTGTTATTTATGGCAAATATTCAGGAACTGAAATAGAAGTTTCTGGTGATTCTCTTATAATTATGCAAGAAAGTGATATTCTTGCAATCATAGATTAGTTCAAATTCATTTACACTAAGGAGTAAAGTTCACATGGCAAAAACAATATTTTTTGATGAAGAAGCAAGAGCAGGTCTTTTACAAGGGGTAAATACTTTAGCAAATGCAGTAAAAGTAACCTTAGGACCTAAGGGAAGAAATGTTATCATCGCAAAATCTTGGGGAGCTCCAATCATCACAAAAGATGGTGTAAGTGTTGCAAAAGAAATTGACTTAGAAGATAAGTTTGAAAATATGGGCGCGCAAATGGTAAAAGAAGTTGCGTCAAGAACAAACGATTTAGCTGGTGATGGTACAACTACAGCAACAATTTTAGCACAAGCAATATTTCAGCAAGGATTAAAATTAGTCGCTGCAGGAAGAAACCCTATGTCCATTAAACGTGGCGTGGATAAAGCTGTTGAGGCTGTTGTTGCTGAACTTAATAAAATGGCAAAAGTTATCCAAAACCGAAGCGAAATTGCTCAAGTTGGAACAATTTCAGCAAATAGTGACTCAAGCATCGGAGATATTCTTGCTGAAGCAATGGATAAAATAGGCAAAGAAGGTGTTATCACTGTAGAAGAAGCTAAAAGTATGGAAACATCTTTAGACATAGTAGAAGGTATGCAGTTTGATAGAGGTTATCTCTCACCGTATTTTGCAACCGATACTGATAAAATGATTTGTGAATATGACGAGCCTCTTATACTCATTTGTGAAAAGAAAATTGGACAAATGAAAGAACTTCTTCCTCTTTTAGAGCAAGCAGTACAAATGAACAGACCACTACTCATCATTGCAGAAGATATTGAAGGTGAAGCTTTAGCAACACTTGTAGTTAACCGTTTACGTGGTAGCTTAAAAGTTTGTGCAGTAAAAGCACCAGGATTTGGCGATAGACGCAAATCTATGCTTGAAGATATAGCAGTACTAACAGGTGCTGAAGTTATAGCAGAAGCAACAGGTCTTACACTTGAAAATGCAACTGTTGCAGTTTTAGGTTCTGCTAAGCGTATTGTTGTTAGCAAAGAAAATACAATAATTGTTGATGGAATTGGTAATAAAGATACTATTAAAGCACGTGCAGCCCAAATAGAAGCAGAAATGAAATCAGTTGATTCTGATTATGACCGTGAAAAACTTCAAGAACGTCTAGCTAAATTAGTAGGTGGTGTTGCAGTTATTAAAGTTGGCGCAGCAACTGAAATTGAAATGAGAGAGAAAAAAGACCGTGTTGATGATGCTCTTAACGCAACAAGAGCTGCAGTAGAAGAAGGCATTGTTCCTGGTGGTGGTACTGCACTTATCCGTGCAGGACGAGTTTTAGATACTCTTAAGGGCATTGACGACGATGAAACTGCTGGTATTCAAATCATCATAAGAGCAATAGAAGAGCCATTACGTCAAATTGCAAGCAACGCAGGCGACGAAGGTTCTGTTATTGTAGAAAAAATTAAAACAAACACAGAAGGGCTTGGATATGATGCTGCATCTGGCACATTTACAGACCTTATTAAAGCAGGTATCATTGACCCTAAAAAAGTTACTCGTATAGCTTTACAAAATGCAGCTTCTGTAGCAGGTTTATTACTTACTACTGAATGTGCTATTGTTGAAAAAGTAGAAGAAGTAGACCCAGCTTAAAAATTAAAATAACTTATACAGAAGAAAGCTCCTTAGTTCATGCGAGGAGCTTTCTTTCTTTAATTTTCTTAAAAAAATTACCACTAAAATCTAAAGTAGATAAAAAATCTTGAATATTTTCTCAAATATTCCCTATAAATACCCTGCTATAACTATTCTCTTTTATTTTGTAATAAAAAGAGTCTCAAAACTAAAGAGTATACAATGTCCACAGATACACAGAACAATATAGTTTGGCAAGAAGATGCTAGTACCGCAAAACGAGGAACTCGGCTTGATGTTTTTTGGGCGGAAAAACTAAGTGATAGCGGATATTCTCGTGGAAAAATTCAAGAATGGATTAAAAATGGACAAGCACAAGTTAACAATGAGCCTTGCACAAAAGTAAACTATAAAATTTTAGGAACAGAAAATTTAACACTCACAGGCTCTTTACCAACAGAAACACCTCTTGCAGAAGAAATCCCTTTAGATATTATCTACCAAGATGAGGATATTATTCTCATTAATAAGGATGCAGGAATAACAACACATCCGGCAAAAAGTTGTCCTAATGGAACACTTGTTAACGCACTCCTACATCATTTTCCAAACATTGCCGCACCTATTTCTGGCATGGAAGAACAACGACCAGGTATTGTACATAGATTAGATAAATATACATCAGGGCTTATTTTAGTTGCAAAAAATGAAAAAACTCGCCTAAAACTTGCAACAGATTTTGCCGAGCATAATATAGAGAAAATATATCTTGCAATTGTATACGGCACATTTACAAGAATGACAGGTAGCATAGAGCAACCCATCGCACGTGATAGTAACTATAAAACACGCATGGCAGTACAAGAAAATGGCAGGTACGCAAAAAGTATATATAAAGTACTCTGGCAGTCTCAAAAGAAAAATGTAGCCCTTGTGGCAGTACAGATACTCACAGGCAGAACTCATCAAATTAGAGTGCATATGGCACACATCGGTCACCCACTTCTTGGCGACCATGTTTATGGACAAAAAGAACTCGATACATTTAAAGAACAATTTCCAGAACTTACAATAAAAAATCCTCGACAAATGCTCCATGCCTTTCGCCTTTCTTTTACACATCCAGAAACGAAAGAAGAGCTCTTTTTTACACAAAAACCACCAAAAGATTTTTTCACACTACTGCATGCGCTCTGTAAAAACCCAACAAATATTGCTATTACTGGGGTTGCAGGATCTGGAAAATCGAGTGTTTTAAATTACTTTATTGAAAAAAATATACCAAGCATAAGTGCAGATAAAATTGTAGAAGAACTTTATAAACATGATAAAGCAGGCGCTACATCTATTGCGCTCTTTTTTCAAGATGCTTATACATTAGAAAATGGTGATGTGGATAAGAAAGGACTCTTTCTTGCCATGCAAAAAGATACCTATTTACGAAAAAATGTTGAGCAAATAATGCATCCATTTGTACTTCTTAAAATCGAAGAATTTTTGACTAACAATCACGATGCACTTTTTACATTCTCTGAAATACCTTTACTATTTGAAGCAAATTGGCAAGAGAAAAAAATATTCACCACAACACTCGGTGTATCGTCTCCACCTGCCATTCGCTATGAGCATATGCAAAAACATCGCAATGTTTCACAAGAAAAATTAGCACAACTCGATGCATGGCAATGGACGCAAGAGCAGAAAATGAAAAAAGTAGATTTTCAAATACAAAATGATGGTTCTCTAGCAGAACTAAATACTGCATGCGAGAATGCTTTTACAGAAATTAAAAAAATGCGAAAAGAAAATATAATAAAAGATATACATGAAATATTCACGCAAATACGAGCTGTGGCAGATAAAGATTTCCATATATAAATCTTAAAAACATGACACTTAAACATCAATAAGCTCACGATAAGTCGAGCACAAAAACACTTACATATGCTCTATAAAAAAAGGGCTCTCTTAAATTAAGAGAGCCCTTTTTTTATAATCTATTTTTTATAATCTATTTTTTATAATCTATTTTTTATAATCT
>CAMQUX010000149.1 GCA_947037905.1 uncultured Desulfovibrionaceae bacterium
TATCACTGAAAAACGACTCTATATTGAAACAATGGAAGAAATATTCTCAAACCCAAATGTACGCAAATTACTTTTGTCTAACGACGCAGCTGGAAAAGCTATCCCCTATTTACCGCTTACTACACAAGCACCTAGAGGGGGAAAATAGAGTATGAAACTAAATAAAGAAAACATACAAGAAATGTTTCAAAAGCATTTCTTCCCAATAATAATAGGATTTGTTGCCTTTGTATTTTTACTTATGCAGTCTATTTTTATAGTACAGCAAACACAAACTGCTATTGTTTTACAACTTGGCGAGCCTGTGGGTGATGCAGTACTTAAACCAGGAATGCATTTTAAGATACCTTTTATTCAAAAAGTCTTAAAATTTGATGCACGTATTTTAAATAGTGATTCAAAACCAGCAGAAATTTTATCTGAAGATAAAAAAACCATGGTTGTTGATAGCTATACAAAATGGCAAATAACAAATCCGCTTGATTTCTACCGTGCACTGCGCACTATTCCACAAGCACAGCATAGAATTGATAGCACTGTGTACGAAAAAATGCGTGAAGTTCTTGGTAGCTATCCGCTCATCGAAATTGTTGCAGAAAAACGTCAAGAAATAATGCAAACAGTTACTGAAGATACCAATAATGAATTTAAAAAATATGGTGTTCATATTATTGATGTGCGTATAAAACGTGCAGATTTACCAACTGAAAATGAACAGGCTGTTTTTGGACGCATGATTGCTGAACGTATCCGTGTTGCAAAGCAGTACCGAGCAGAAGGCATTGAAGCTGCTGCAAGAATACGTGCAACTGCAGACAAAGAACGTATCCGTATTATTTCAGAGGCGAAGAAAAACGCAGAAATCCTTCGTGGACAAGGCGAAGCAACCGCTGCAGGAATATATGCCGAAGCAGTTGGAAGAAATCCACAGTTCTTTGCTTTTTTAAGAAGTATGGACGCGTATAAGAAATCCCTTAAAAATAATACTGAGCTTATTCTAACTCCGTCTATGCCGTTCTTTGAATACTTCAGAAAAGGCACTTCTCGTTAGAACATTTTACAATAAAATATAAAAGGATCGGAACTATGAGTATAATCAACCACACTCAATATATGTTCCGACCTTTTTTTATACCAAATTTTTGCAGCAATTTTATGCTCCATTTTACCAAATTATCTACTCTATTTTTCTATGGCTTTTATAATAAATTTATATTCAAGAATAGTTCTCAATTATGATTATCACCTACGCAAAAGAAATTTTTCTATCTGACACAAAAGCACACAAAAGCATGCATGTGTTAAAAGATAGCGCCATACTCCACGAAAATGGATACATTCTCGCTATCGATAATTTTTCCACACTACGTAAAATTTACCCTCAAGCATATATTGATGATAGAGCGGATTCTATACTCTGTGCTGGTCTTATAAATGCACACGCACACCTAGAACTCTCGCACATGAGAGGCAAAACTGCAAAAGGGCAAGGATTCCCCGCATGGCTAACGTCCCTTCTATGTAAAGAACGAGAAGAATACCACGGGCAAATAATTCAAGATACCTGCCACCAAGCGTACCAAACAGGCACACGACATATTGCAGATATCGCAAGTTTTCAGGCAGGGCGAACAAGTACACAGGCTATAGAAGAAAATATATCCCTCACTATTTTTGAAGAATATATTAGCAGTTTTCCTTTTGATGTGAAAAAATTATCTGAGAAAATTCAAATAGAAAAAGACCGTATAGAAAAAATTTTGACTGAGAAAATCCAATTACAAAAACAGCATAACAGTGAATGCCAAGCTAATGCGTTTCAGTCTAAGCAATGTCAAAATAATGCGTTTCTAAGTAGCCAATTGCTAGCAAATACCTCTCAGTCTAATGAATGTCAAAATAAGCAACCTTTAAACACGCATCTTCAAAATGAAAATATCTATAATATAAAGCTCTTAGATGAAGAAATATGCGCAAATACTTTTTACTCTCTAGCAGGGCATGCGCTTAATACCACAAGTGCCGAAAATCTTTTAGCGCTAAAAACATACACAAATCAAAATAATCTGCCTTTTAGTATCCATTTAGCAGAACACGAAGATGAGCTTGCTATGCTTTTTTCAGAAGAAAGCGACTACGCACAAAAAATCTCACAGGCACTTTTTCAAGCTAAGTATAAAGCACCGAAAATGCGCCCTGTGCCTTATGCAAAAAAACTGCAACTGCTTGATGATAAAACACTCGCTGTGCATTGTGTGGAATTAGATGATGCAGATATTGCAATACTTAAAGAATCCGCTTGCACCGTGTGCCTTTGTCCACGCAGTAATATGTATATTACTGGAAAAAAAGCACCTGTACATAAACTCATAGCTGCAGAAATTCCTCTTTGTTTAGGAACAGATAGTCTCGCTTCAAATGACGATTACAATCTTTGGAACGAACTTGCTTTTTTGAAAAGAGAAGTTTTTACTTCCCTTTCTTTAGAACAAGGAATACAAATGCTTACAAGTAATCCTGCAAAAATTTTAAATTTACCACTCAGAGGCAAACTTGCAAAAGGCTTTTATGCAGATTTTGTAAGTATTCCAAAAAATATAGCAGAACTTTTTTCTTAAAACCAAAAGGCTAAAACTATGCAATGGATGCACAAAGATGTTCTTGATACGAACCAGTTTACTAGCGAGGAGATATTTTATATTCTCGAAACAGCTAAATCTTTTCAAGAAATTAACACTCGAGCAATAAAAAAAGTACCAACCCTTAAAGGAAAAAGCGTTGTGCTCTTTTTTGCCGAGCCATCAACTCGCACTAAAACAAGTTTTGATATGGCAGGTAAACGCCTAAGCGCAGATACTTTTTCCCTAAGCAAAAGCTCAAGTAGCCTCACAAAAGGTGAAACATTAAAAGATACTGTGCTCACTCTTCAGGCTATGAATCCAGATGCAATAGTACTTCGTCACAACTGCTCAGGAGCCGCGCAATTTATAGCAAAACAGGTGAGCTGCTCTGTAATAAACGCAGGCGACGGCTGTCATGCGCATCCAACACAAGCTCTTTTAGATGCTTTTACATTAAATGAATACTGGAAAGGTGAGTTTGCGGGCAAAAAAGTACTCATTTTGGGTGATATTGCTCATAGCCGTGTTGCACGCTCAAATATTCAGCTTTTGCAAAAACTCGGCGTAGAAATCCACATCTGCGCGCCTCGAACGCTTCTTCCAAGAGATAGTACTTGGGAAAATATACGTGTATTTTCTGAGCTAGACGAGGCAGTCAAAGGTGTAGATGCTATTATGTGCCTGCGTTTACAGTTAGAAAGACAAAGTGACGGATTGCTCCCGCATTTACAAGAATATGCTTTCAGATACTGCCTGCAAGAGAAACATTTAGAGCTTGCAGGCAAAGATATAAAAATTCTTCACCCAGGGCCAATAAATAGAGGCTTAGAAATAAGCTCCTCCCTTGCAGATAGCAAAGACTCTGTAATACTCGAGCAAGTAAGCGCAGGGCTTGCCATACGCATGGCGCTCCTTTACCTTTGTATAACAGGTCAAAACACGCAAGAATAAGTAAACAATCCACTTTAGGAGTTTTATATGCAAAACATAGTAGCAAAAACATATCTTATAAAAAATGCAAAACTTTATAATGAACAAAAAGATATTCTTGTTAAAGACGGTATCATTGCAGGCATTGCACCGAGCGGCACAGAAAATTTTCAGGCAGATTTAGCAAATGTAAATAAAAATACAGAAACTAGAGATGCAAATATAAAAGTTATAGATGAAAATATAGAAATTATAGACGCGAGCAATCTTTTAGTTTTTCCTTCTTTTATCGATGTGCATGTTCACCTACGTGATCCAGGGCAAGAATGGAAAGAGACCATTGAAACAGGGCTAACTGCGGCTGCCCACGGAGGTTTTGGAACAATTTTCTGCATGGCAAATACAAAACCTGTGAACGACTGCGCGGCTATTACAAAAGAGATGATAGCAAAAGCGGAAAAACATTTTCCATATGGCCCAAAACTTT
>CAMQUX010000150.1 GCA_947037905.1 uncultured Desulfovibrionaceae bacterium
GAAGAAGAAGAAGAAGAAGAAGAAGAAGAAGAAGAAGAAGAAGAAAGACAGGATAAAATAAAAAAAAAAGAAAAGGAAGAGCAAGAATATATGAATGTATTCTTGCTCTTCCTTTTTTATACTATTTTCATAATATTTTTTTATTTACTTTTTTTCAGATACTCTTTTTTATTCTACCCTACACTATCTTTAAACATACTCTCTTATATTCTACCCTTTTATAATAACTGTAAATTCCAGTTAAAGACACTCTTTCTGCCACTTGCAACGCCTCGTGGTAAATATTCATGCATGTCCAGAAAAATACTATAGCCATTTTGAGCTAATTCTTTTCTATGTTCAGTAAGGTCTAATTCCCAAGAAGGAAATAGCCAGTTAGTATCGCCATGTGTTTGCACAACAGCGCCCTCGCCTTTTGGACTCTGGAACAATGCATCTTTTTTAAAGCCATCTGCCATGAACCGAGAAAGCCCTAAAGGCCAAAAACCTTTTATCACTATCCCAAGTGGCAAAGGACTCCCATTTCCAAGTGCAAAAAAATCATCTTTTGCAAGCTCAGGGCTCACAATAACACCTGTAAAACCTAAATCCTTAAGAGTCGCTATTGCCTGCACGCTCGCAATATTACAAAAAGGTCCTGCAAGCATACTGTCTAGCTGTGTTTTTTCAAAATAACTCGCCTGCCAAGGGCTATTTAAAACAAACCTTCTCGCACCCTTACTTAAAGCCTGCAAGATAGTTCGCCCGTAATGTTCTTCTTCTTTCGCCCATATAACAGGCGGTAAATTCCAAAGCACCTTGTTCATAAGACTCGCTGGTGTTTTTTCCACAAGCTCACGACTAAGCCAAAGACCAGTGCCTGGTTGAAATTTTCCTTGAGGCAGACGTCTATGTATATGCCATGTTGTTTCTTTTGTAACAGGCAGTCTCTTGTAAGTTGTCAGTAACTTATCTGGCACGAACGCATCTTTTGGCTCAGCAGACAGTTCTTTCTCAAGATCTTGTAATATCCGCACAAGTTCTGGTTCTCGTCTGTCGATTAAAAATACTTTTGCGTCTCGTGGAGGCTGTGCTCCTGGGGTAAAAATATCTACTCGTCCACCTTTTGGGACTCTTTTTTTAATTTTTAAAAGCTGATGCCCTAGCTCATCTTCATAACCGATACGCAGTAAATCTCCTGCTATTAAATCTTCTCGGCTGTTAAAATACCATTTTCGTACGCCAAAAAATTTCTTTTCTTTATCTTTTTTAAAGCCCTGTTTTTTATTTTGATTTTGCTCAACATTTTTTGCCACCTCACTTTTCACAATACCAACGAATAGTCCCGATGCTGTGTCCGTACCAAGTTGTACTGGCATTTGCGGGCGCTGTGGCAGAAAGAGAGCGTGTGTTGTGATGCGAGAGAGTGCTTGGTCTAAATAACTGAGCGCTGTTTTTCGCTTTTGTGGATCGTTGCCAAAATCGCGCAGCATTTTATATGCAGATACGGTATAAAAAACATAATGCGGAGTTTTCTTTCGTCCCTCTATCTTCCAAGAAACTACATTCTCTACCTCATGCAAAGGGCGTGTAAGTACATCTAAAGAAAGGTCGTTACAAGAAAAAGCTCTCACTGCCTGTGCTTTTTTTGTGCCCTGCTTATAAAAACGTCTACAAGGTTGCACGCACCGACCACGTAAGCTACTTTTCCCACCAAAATAACTACTCCAGTAACATCTGCCAGATACGCAGTAACAAAGTGCTCCATGCACAAAAACTTCCAGCCCTAAGCCCTCAGGGCAAGCGTCTGATAATATTTTTATCTCATCAATGCTCAATTCTCTCGGTATAACAACTCGAGTTGCGCCAAGCTTTTTTGCAGCCAAAAGTGCTGTTGGATGCGTTAAATTACCAAGGGTCGAAAAATGAATATCACCCTTATAACCAAGTTGCTGTAAAATATTTATAACTGCCAAATCTTGCACAATAAACGCATCAGGCTTTACTTGTTTTAAAGCACGTTGTAAAAGATTACAGACTGATTGCTCATCATTTGCCTTTACAAGAGTGTTCATTGCAATATACACTTTGATATCTTTTTTATGTGCAAGATCCACAAGAGAAGCAAGCTCTGTTATGGAAAAATTCTTCGCCTGCATGCGTGCAGAGAAATGTTTTAGTCCTAAATATATAGCATCAGCTCCTGCTGCTATTGCTGCAAGAAAAGATGATTTATCCCCTGCTGGGGCGAGTATTTCTGGTTTATTGTCCATTTTTTATTAACCTTATGCCTTATTAAATAAAAGGATACCATATGTGCATGTCCTGTGCTGACACTTCTGTCTTAGAACTACGTAAAAATACGCATACCGCCCATGGCTCTTTTTTTGAGCTTATTATTAAAAATCCATCGTGGAAAAACATCAAAGCAGGACAGTTTCTTATGCTGCGCCCTAAAAGCTGGAAGCATAGCCCTCTACTTGCTCGTCCATTTTCCATATCCTATGCAAACAATGAATACATATCCATATTTATACAAGAAGTTGCTTACGGTACAGAACTAATCGCAAAACTACAAGAAAAAGATACAGTAACTGTCTGGGGACCACTTGGAAATGGATTCACAGTGGACGAAAATATCCCGACTCTTCTGGCTGCAGGTGGCATAGGCATTGCTCCTTTTAGATATTATTTATCCCTTAGGAAAAAACTGCAAGATGTCTCACTTATTTTTGCCCACAGAGGCTCTGTTGAAAATTATCTTTGGGATTCTTTTAAAGATTTAATCCCTTGTACTCACTTAGAAGAGACCTGCGCACAAGATATCCCAACAATTATTGGCTCTATTGAGCAAGTTATCGAAAACTTTCCTAAAAATGGGAAAATCCTATGTTGTGGCCCAACACCATTTATGAAAACTGTGCAAAAAGCAGCCATAAAGGCAGATATTTTTTGTGAATTATCTCTTGAAAGTCATATGGCGTGCGGAGTTGGGGCATGTCTTGGTTGTGTTGTGAAAGATACAAACGAAAAACATATTTGTAGCTGTACAAAAGGTCCTGTCTTTCAGGCAAAGGATATTATCCTTTAATTACTGAGATATTTTATTCTTTAATTGCTCAGATATTTTATTCATTAATGGTCACGATAATGAGCTTTAACAGTTAAGATATTTCTTTTTAATGGCTACGTATTTTACATTAATTTTTTATTTAAAAGCGTTTAGCTTATTTTTTAATAGTAGTTTTCTTAAAAAATTGCTTGAAGAATGTTTTAAAAAACTTATAGCAGTTGATAATCAGGAAGTATTTTTAATTATCGTGAGCTATTTTTAATAATATGAATAGTTAATTGATATCTGAATAAATAAAATTCAAATAATACTTTATTAAAGTTTGATGCATAAAATCCTAACGTAAGGGCTTTAGTTCAATAAAATTTCAATGTAAGAGCGAATATATTGAGAACAGACTATTTTAACAAAACTATAAATAAAAGATATTCACTCTCATTTCTTTAGAAAGGAAAAATATGACAACCGAGATTACTTTTGCAGGATTAACTTTAAAAAATCCTATTATTCCAGCGTCAGGAACTTTTGGTTTTGGGCTTGAATTTGAACAATATGGCGATTTAAAAAAACTTGGCGGGTTTGTGGTAAAGGGCTTATCGTTAAAAGAGCGCATAGGAAATAACACCCCACGCCTAGCAGAAACACCAGCTGGAATGCTCAATGCCATCGGTATTCAAAACCCAGGGGTGGAATATTTTATACGAGAAACACTTCCAAAACTGCCTTATAAAGATACGTGCATATTTGCAAATCTTTACGGGACAAATGCTGAAGAATTTAGTGAGCTTGCAGATATTTTATCAAAAGAAGAAGGCATCGCAGCCCTTGAAGTAAATGTGAGCTGTCCCAACGTAAAAGCGGGCGGAATAGCCTTTGGGCA
>CAMQUX010000151.1 GCA_947037905.1 uncultured Desulfovibrionaceae bacterium
GCAGGTAGATTTTCAACCAACTATACGTATGAATCGTGATACCATATATAGTGGTGCGGTTGTAAATGTGAGTGAAGGTGCAGTTATAACTCTGCCAGATGCTGGTGAGCGTTATCTTTCACTTTTGATTTATAATGATAAGGGCTATGCTAATTTAGTATTTTATGGAGAGGGCAGTTATGAGTTAACGCCTGAAAATGTTGGATCAGATTATGCGTTTGTTATAGTCCGTGCTTTTGTAGATCCTGATAGCGCTGAAGATGTAAAAGCAGTAAATGCCTTACAAGATAAATATCGTATAGACGCTAAGGCAGATACTCCTTTTAAACAGCCTGATTGGGATATGACAAGTTTTGATACTGTTAATTCTGCTCTTGTTGGCTTATATCCTATAGCACCAAATTCCTTTGGTATGTTTGGAACAAAAGAAAGTGTTGATCCTATTCGCTTTTTAGTAGGTGCAGCTGGAGGTTTTGGAGCTTTGCCAACTAAGGGTGCTGTGTATATGAATGTTTTACCAAAACAATCACAAGGGGCATCTACAATGACGTTTAAAGATGTACCTGTTAAGGGATTTTTCTCCGTTACTGTGTATGATGAAAAAGGGTATATGTTTGAATCAGATGGTGTACCTAGCCTTAATAATGTAACAGCAAGCCCATCAGAAGATGGTAGCTATACTTTCTATTTTGGCGATTGTGATAAGAACAAAACTAATTGTTTGGGCATCAAAGACGGCTGGAACTTTGTAGTTCGTTTGTATCAACCTGAAGAAGTGATTCAAAATGGTACATGGACTTTGCCAGAGCTTGTTCCTGTAAAATAAGCTTTTAAATTTAACGTATAAAAAAAAGCGGTCTAAGATAGTATCTTTGATCGCTTTTTTATTCAGAGATGGGGCAATTAACCTGTTTGAAAATATGTAACTTAAAGCAACTACAGGTTAAGGGTTAGATTAGTAAGTTATTAGCTTATCGTAAACTAGACACGAATAATGGTATATTTATAATAGTTACGCTGTTTTTTGAAAAGAGCATAAAAAAGGCGCTAGTTTATGGGGTTGATAATTTTCTAGTACAGTAATTAATTAGTTATTAATAGAACAATATATGCTGTTATTATTTAAAATTTTTGAGTAGAGGGGACGTTATTCTTTTTTATTAAAACCGAATTTAGTTCATTGTGCATAGTGAAGTTTCTTTGGTTGAATGAAAAATAATAATTTTAACATGCTGATATTAATTGTAAAATATAATAAAAAGTAATATTTTTTTGATTTTATTTTGTGAGCTAATTAATATTTAATACACTTTAAGAAAAAATAAAATATAAAAAAATAAATTTTACCTAGAAAAGATATTGACTATATTAAAAGAAAGTTTATTGTGAATAAAAGAATTATTTAAATATAAATTTATGAGGAGTTTTATTATGTCTGAAAAAGAAGTAATTGCTTATGGAACTGAAGTTTGTACAGGAACTTATAAATGTGCAGTTTGTAACTATGTAATGAAAATAAAAACTGATGACTTGGTAGCAATACCTCCTTGTAGACAACCTGGTTGTACTAGTGCTGGCTGGGTTCGTCGTCATGAAGACGGTGATGCATAGCATCAATTTTTTGCAGAATTAAGGAAAGCTCTGTTGCTAAAAATATAAGTAATAGTTTTAACTGAAAGCTCGCAAATTAAATTTTGAATAAAAAACTCATACCTAGTAATATAACTATGTATGAGTTTTTTATTTGTTTTTTACTTGATATTTCATATTTAAAACTAGGACTATCTTTGCTTTATTAGTGGAGACGGGGGGAATCTATTTTAAGAGCTAACTACATAATATAATTAACGTAAAAATATATTTTCAAAGTTTGTTCCGGTCTTGTGTACGGTCTAGTGGAAAAGGGCGGGTTTAACTCCAAAAAAAAACGAGCTGGAATGGCGTGAATAAACGATATCTCGCTATAAATTTACAGCTTACTTTCGCATTGAATTTTACATCAAAAAGTATTAGACTTTTAAAAGAATGTGAACAATCAGCTAAAAGCGAAAGTTGATGTTTATTGAATGTGTATTTAGGTATATGAGTAAGAAAATAAATAATAAAATATAGGAATGTTATAATGAGTGAAATACCAAATTGCCCAAAATGCCATTGCGAATATGCCTACGAAGCGGCTTCAGTTTTTGTTTGTCCTGAGTGTTCGTACGAGTGGGATTCAAGTACGCCACAAGAAGGCGAGCTTGTTGTTAAAGATGCAAACGGTAATGTTTTAGCAGATGGAGATAGTGTTACTATCGTAAAAACTCTAAAGGTAAAAGGCGGCTCCTCTGACCTTAAGGTTGGTACAAAAGTTAAAAATATTAGACTTGTTGAAGGTGACCATAATATCGATTGTAAAATTGATGGTTACGGGGCAATGAAACTAAAATCAGAGTTTGTGAAGAAAGCTTAGGGTTTTGTAAATTTGAGTTTGTTTTTTGGCAAAGTGAGATTGTTTTTTTGCAATCTCACTTTGCTTTTTATTTAACTTAAAAGCAAAAATTACAACTGAGATAGTCGCTAATATTCCAGCACCGCCAATGACTAAAATCCACCAATCGTAAGGGCAAGCTATTGCATGTGCGTTTATTGCTCGACTAATTGGTCAATAAAAGCTGTGCTTGTTACAATTTCTTGGTTCATATACGGCTCTTTTAACATGGCTATTTCTTCTATTCGCTCGGCACTGCGTAGCTAGTCCATCATTTAGAGCAATTTATCTCGAGATATTTACGTATTTCCCTTACTTTTTATAACCGAGACAAACTTTTTTTGCTGAGTAAATTTAAAATTTTGCGGCTTATTAAATATATTAAGCTCGTAGAATTTCTTTAATGGTGTAATCTATGTCGGATACAAGTAATAAGTTTACTAAATCTTGTGCAAAATATCGGTTTTTATCATGTGCTACATAACTAAGTATATTTGCAGCTAGTTCTTTTTGTACAGTTTCAAAATTTTCTTTTATGACCTTATTTGCAAATATAGCAAAAGAATCCCATACAGAGTAGCCCGACCTACTAAATTCTTTTTCACAGAAATCTTTATAGTTATTTTCAATACTTTCAATCAGGTATTGTGCATTTGCTGGATTTTTTCTCATAAATTGAATAAAGCAATTATGAGTGCTAGTCGTTAGTATTTTACATAATTTAAAATGTTCTATGGCAAATAAGTATACCTCTATTTCAGAATTGAATACAGACTGGGACATTTGTTTGAAAATTTCGTCGTCCATGTTTTTTTTGCTGAGAAAATCTATTGTCTTATTAAATTCTCGTAATAACTCAGATGCATCAGCATATCGATGTTGTGGATTTTCATTTGTAGCTTTAGCTGTAATATTTTTATATTCATGTGCTGAACTGTGTGGATTTTTCGTCATTGTAAAATTAAATATTCTCCCAAGAGAGAAGACATCACTGCGGGCATCGCCGTCCTTTAGTGCCTGTATTTGTTCTGGAGCACAATAGTTATATTGCCCGTATTCTGCTGTATTATGGGTCTGGTGGGAAGTTACACTTCTTAAATTTTTTCCTAATCCAAAATCTGCAATAATTATTTTATTGTTTTTAATGAAAATATTGTTGGGACTTAAGTCTCTATGTATCGTACCCGTTTTATGTACTTCTGATATTATATGAAAAATTTGTGTTAAATGCGATGTTTTTTCCGATAGAGTAAGTTCCTTTTCTTTTATATATTCCTCATATGTTTGGTCTGCAAATTCCATTGTATAAGAGTAGCTAGCCTCATCAAAAGAACATACTTTAATAATACCATCAATAGATTGGAGTTGTTGAGTTATATTAAATTCTCTTTTAAAACGGCTACGAATACTGTC
>CAMQUX010000152.1 GCA_947037905.1 uncultured Desulfovibrionaceae bacterium
CATATTCCGAATAGTCATTTCGAAAATAAAAATTTCGATAATTTTCAGCTGCCGAAACATCCACTACATTATCGCTCGCCCAATTTACCTCTGGAAGAGCATTCATATTAGCTCCATCAACAGAATGAAATATTTTTTCATCTTCTACACTTAGAGCTTTTCTGAGAAGTGAGTTTCCTAAAAAATCCCATTGCTTAAAGCGTGAGTAAAAAGATTTTATTTTATTCTTACGAACCACACTACTTTGACGAGAAAAAATAGAGGAAAATTGCGCTTTTAAATAGAAATATTTCTTTAAACCAAAGAATTTTTTATGTAATTTTATATTTTTAAAAATCCCTTTTTCCCATGCATTTAAAATAGACGCATTTTCTTTGGCAACAATAAATCCAATATGATGATTAATAAGAACAAATTCTGAGTCGATTTCTAAAATTTCACGTATTTTTTCAGAGGTGACAATAGTATCGGTATCGAACCAAACTCCGCCATGTTTTTTAAGCACCGCACAGCGAATTGCATCAGCCTGTCTCATTAGGTCGAAATTTTTATATAAATGCGCATCAAAAAAATCTTTCCCAAGCCACTGCTCAAGATTTGAATAATCTAAAAGGATAATTTCATAATCGGGTAAAAATTTCTTCCAAGTTTTCATGCAAAGATATAAATATCCATGCAGATTTTTTCTCGGCTCCCAAAAAGTAAAAATTCTCTTATTATCCATACACAACTCTTTCTTTTTTTTATATATTAAGCATATTCTCTTACTCTTTTATCAGATTACTATTGCGCTTTTTTTTTGTCGAGATAAATCTGATAGTATTTTTCAAGCACTGAACTAAAACTAATTAATGCTCCAATTACACTTGCATTCAACCTTGCCATTGTGTATACTGTTTAATATTTATTTTAGTGGAGAAACAAGGAATAATGGCAAATACAATATATCAAAAATTTAATTTTGATGCTACAAGTATTGATGATTTTACCGAACAATGGTATTCAGAATTTGTAACAGCAGATGATCAAAATCTACTCAACCTAGCGTTCACAAAAGACCTCAGCCAAAATGAACTTGATCTTTTTTTAGCAAACTGGGACATCGAAGCCTATGGTGGAAATAAAGCATTACTGCTTGCGTATATTCTAAAAATTCACACTCATCTAAAAGCTCCAGATTATGTAGGGCCACGCTTAGCTGGTCTGCTAAAATTTCACAGATTTCATAATTTACAAAAAATTGCCCATTTTACCAAAGTTGGGAAAAAATTAAACAACGAGAGCATACACCCCATGATTTTAAAAGGTGGGGCTATGAAATTTCTGCGCCCAGAATTCCCACGCTTAATGGGCGATATTGATATACTTGTGCAGAATCCAAAAGAATTTGATACAGCATGCGAAATATCAAAAAATCTTGGGTACGATTTATCTTTTGAGGTACATTCTGTAGATTTACATCTTCCTGATAGCGAAGAAAATATTCTCGATATCCATCACTATATTTTTCTCGCTACCGATTACGATAAAAAATTCATAGCTGAACTATTTAGCAGAGCCACAAAGCATAAAGTTTTTGGTGTTGAATCCTGCGTGCCAAGTAATGAAGATATGGTATTTCTTGCACTCACCAATTTAGCAAAAAATTGTGTTTACCATACTAGTATAAAAGGAATGATGTACACCTTATTTGATTGCAAATTCTTACAAGAGACTAAAAAAGATTTTGACTGGAATATAGTTATTCAAAACAGCAAAAAAACAAACTCTCAAATTTGGTTGTTTTTAGCCATAAAATTTATAAATAGAATTATACCTAATTTTCTACCAGAGCATGTAATAAACAACAAAACCATAACAAAAGCCGGTATAAAATATGCTAAAAAAATAATGTTTTATCGCATATACAGATACGAAACACACATGAAATGCAGAACCTGTGATATAAAAAAAATATTCTCCGATTTTGAAGAATTTAAAAAATATGCAAGCACAAAACCAAAACACTTTGTTTTGAAAAATATTAATAAATCAGAAATATTAATCGACCTCTATTTAAAATTTGTAAAATAATCTCAAATTAAGGACTCTTTATGCAAATAAAAATACAAAACCAAACTGAAGCAAGTGGGTATATCAAAAAAATCGATTCGTACGTTGCGGAAAGTTATAAGCAAGAATGGATAAAATACGTTATATTAGGCTCAAAAACTGTTCGACTCATCAACTATTCGAGCAAATTCACTCCCCTTATTCAAAAACAATTAAGCTATACGTTAAAAGATAGCGCTCCCAAGTTCGATGCAACAATAATAGTTTGGAACGAAGAAAACCCTAAGCTATTTTCGTCAAAAATTATTGATAAAACAAATACTGCTATCATGATGCGCATACGGCTTGAAAAATTAATGGCAAAACGTGAGGATATTGATTTGCATTTTATGGACGAAAGCTATTCAAAGCACAATCCATTAATTAAAGTAAACTTAACAGAAGGCATTGTTAATGCTTATGATAAAGAAAATAACACCTATTACTATGGAGTAGAAGATTTAACTCCTGAAGAGTTCATTAAACAGGGGCATATATTTGTTCAGATGTTTAATAGAATTGCAAAAACTCCAAATTCCAACTTAGTGCACGGAGCAGCAGTTGGTTTAAACGGTAACGGGATTTTATTTTGCGCTCGTGGGCAACGAGGAAAATCAACACTTGCAGTACTGTCTATGATGCAAGGGTTTGAGTATGTGTCTGATGATTATTTAATATTAGAAAAAGAGGGAGAGACTCTGTACTCCTACCCTATTTACTCTATCATTACCTTGTCTCCGAGAATGTATAACGAACTGTATTATGATTTAAAAGGCAAATTTGTTTCAAATAATGCCCGTAAAGATAAATACGTAGTAAATATTGATGCGTATCATGATACGTTTAAAGATAGATATCCAATTAACGTATGTATGTTCCCTGAAATTGTAACAGACGCGGAGCCAAGCATTGTGCCTTGTAAAAAAGGACGTTCAGTGACGCAGCTAATACATTCAACCATACGACAAACAGAAGATGGGCATGATATTAAAACCATTCAAAAATTGATAGGTTTTGTTGACAAGTTCGACTTTTATCAAATTAATTTATGTTCAGATATTGAGAAAAATGTTGCATGTTTAAGAAATTTTTGCGATAATTTAAATAATAAGTAAGACAATTAACAACTAAATAATAACTAATAAATAGGGGAAAACTGATGGCTAATTATTTTTTAAACGATGATAAAATGTTTGCAGATATCACAGATGGTATTGCAATTATAATTAATAGCGAAACAGGTATTTATTATGGTATGAACGAACTAGGTACAGCTGTTTATGAAAATTTAATGAATGGTGCTTCTTCAGAAGATGTTCTTGTTGCATTAAAGGCTATGCCAAATGCACCTACAGACATTGAAAATCGCTTGAACGTATTCATTGAAGCTGTTCTTGAGAACGAATTACTCACACTATCAGACACTACTAGCTCAAGCGCTGTAAGCCTTGTTGTAGAAAACACTGAAGAATTTACTATTTCAGTAACAGAATATAACGACGCACAAGAACTCTTACTTGCAGATCCTATTCACGAAGTAAAAGAAGATACAGGTTGGTCGCCAGAAAAATCTGCGCTTAACCCAGATGCTGATGATGTTGCTCGCCGTGAAGATAAAGTGAAAAAATAGTAATTAGATATTTTCATAGCGAAAGAATAAATGATTAATGTTTCACTGATTATCCCTGTATATAATACAGAAAAATATTTAAGAGTTTGCCTAGATAGCGTTATTGGGCAAACTCTTACTTCTATTGAAATCATCTGTATAAATGATGCTTCA
>CAMQUX010000153.1 GCA_947037905.1 uncultured Desulfovibrionaceae bacterium
TGTTTTATTATGCTATGTGCTATTTCCCATGCTCCATAAGGATTTTTGCTATTTCTGCATGGGCATCTTTGTTTGCTTTTTTTGCAAGCATAAGCGCTGTATTTCCATCGTTATCTTTAAGATTTATATTCGCACCATTTTTAATAAATAGGCGTATATGCTCTGGCAGCCCAAACACGGTAAAACGCATGAGCGCTGTTTGCCCTTTTTTATTTTGAATGTTTACGTCTGCACCCTTTTCTATAAGATACTCAGCTATTGTGGCATAGGCAGTGAGCATAAGTGCTGTTTGCCCAAAATTATCTTGTATATTAACATCTGCACCGTTTTCTACAAGATATTGTACCGTTTCCATTTGTTTTGCCTGTGCTGCCCATATAAGTGCGCTAAAGCCTGTTTGCCCATTTGAGCGCACATTAACATCTGCTCCTTGCTCTACAAGAAATTTAACTACAGGCATTTTTTCATTTCGTATGGCTAACATCAATGCAGTATTATTTTCTCGAAAATCCTGCAGGTTCATGTCTGCATTATTTTCTACAAGATATTTTACTATATCCATGTAGCCTTCAAAAGATGCGATCATGAGTGGACTTAGACCACCAGTGCTTGTTTGCGCATTTATATTTGCACCATTTTCTACTAAATACTGTACAATATCAAGATGCTCCCAACCAGCCGCAGATATTAATGCGGTGAAGCCATTTTCATCTACAGTTTCAATATTAATACCATCTTTTATATTTTTCTTTACACCTCTTAGGCTTCCATCTTTTGCATTTTCCACAATATTCTCACCAGCGCAAGCTGTTAGGCTTAATATTACTATAAGTAATAATCCCAAATTTCTAAAAGTCCCCATTTTTTAACCTTACTTTGCTATTTTTTTAGCGAGAAATATTATGATTTTTCTGTACGACTTTTCTTGTGAGTACAAGTGATTACTATTGTAAATTTATTATTACAAGTACCAGCTTAGCACTTTTTATCTTTACTATTTTGTTTATATTTTTACGGTTTCGCTCTGCTTTTCTTCTCTTCAATTTTTTACTTTAATTTCTCTTGAAAATTTTGCTCTGCATTTATATTCAAGCGTATTGCCATACATAAAAAAGACTTCTTTTGAAATAAAAAAAGTCTTCTTTAGCTAGTTTATATTATAGTTCGCAAAGTGTTTTGTTATCTAAAATAGTATAAGCTTTGCCTTGCAGATTTTTTACTGCTTTGTTTATATCATCAAAACGGAAGATGATAATTGCATCTTTGGTGCTTTGTTGAAAAAAAGCGTACATATATTCTACATTAAGAGCTTCCTCGTCCATTTTTTTGAGCAAATCATTTAGCGCACCTGGCTCATCTTTTACTCTTACAGCTATGACTTCTGTTTTCCCAACGGTAAATCCTTTTTCTTTTAGCAGTGCTTCTGCTTTTTCAAAATCAGATACGATAAGGCGCAATATCCCAAAATCTGCTGTGTCTGCAAGGGACAATGCTCGCAAATTAATTTCTGCTTTTTCTAATGTTTCGGTAACTTCTGCTAGACGTCCTGAGCGGTTTTCTAAAAAAATAGAGAGCTGATTTACTTTCATAATTTTCCTCGTTGTTTTTATATGCTGAGTTGTTTTATATGCTGATAACTATTCATTTCTTAGGTCAATAACACGTGTTGCTTTTCCTGTGCTTCGCTCTATAGAGTTTGCCTCGAGTAGCGTACATTTTGCACTCACACCTAAGTATTCTTTTATTTGTTTTTGAATGTTTCTTTCAATATTTTGCAGATGCTTAATTTCATCTGCTGCGATTGTTGGCGCAAGCTCTATTCTAATTTCTAGGGTATCGAGCGCACCTTGTTTTTTTAGAATTAATTGATAATGTGGCGTTGTTCCTTCGGTATTTACTAGGATTTCTTCTATTTGCGATGGGAAGACATTAACGCCTCTGATAATAAGCATATCATCACTTCTTCCTGTAAGTCTATCAATACGTGCAGTTGTTCTGCCACAAGCACATTGTGTTCTATTTATGCGAGTGAGATCTTTTGTGCGGTATCTGATTAGCGGAATAGCCTCTTTTGTGAGAGTTGTAATAACAAGCTCGCCAAGTTCTCCGTCTGGAAGATTTTCACATGTCACAGGATCGATAATTTCAATAAGAAAATGGTCTTCCTGAATATGCAGTCCTTTTTGTTCAGTACATTCACAGCCAACTCCAGGTCCCATTATTTCAGATAAGCCGTAAATATCATACGCTTTTATAGCAAGTTTTTTCTCTAAATTTTCTCGCATAGCCTCAGTCCAAGGCTCGGCACCAAATATACCAACTCGCAGTGGTAATTTTGAAAAATCTATATCAATTTTTGCAGCTGCCTCATGCAAATAAAGAGCATAGGAGGGCGTTGCACACAGCACTGTTGCGCCAAAATCCTTTAAAAGCGTACACTGTCTCTCAGTGCTTCCGCCAGACATGGGAACAACTGTTGCGCTAATTTCTTCTGCACCGTAATGTACACCAAGCCCGCCCGTAAAAAGTCCATAGCCATAAGCGTTATGAATTACATCATCTGCGCTTGCGCCAATTGCAGTAAAGCAGCGCCCCATAAGACGCCCCCAGTTTGCTATATCTTGTTTGGTATAACCCACAACAGTCGCTTGTCCTGTTGTGCCAGATGAGCAGTGTATTCGCACAACATCTTTTTTCGGCACAGCAAAAAGACTAAAAGGATAATTGTCTCGTAAATCTTGCTTTAAAGTAAATGGCAGCTTTGATAAATCTGCAATGGAGGATATATCTGCAGGACTTATGTTATGTTCTGAAAATTTTTGTTTATAGAAAGGGACATTATCATAAACACGCTTTGTAAGAGCTTGTAGGCGTGTGCTTTGTAGCTTTTCGAGTTCTTCTCGAGAAAGAGTTTCTTCAGTATCTAAAATCATTTTCCCTCCTGAATATGAATAGTTACGTTCATGATAAAAAAAATCGCAGAAAATTTAAAAATAAAAATCAGAGAAGAGTAAGAAAAATGCAAAAAATAGAGAAAAATAAATTATATCTATAGTAAAAGAAGAGTATTTTTTTGTTAACAAATATATTATTTTTGCAAATAAGGCTTTTAAAAAGCACGATGTAGAAGCAATTGAGAAAAATACTTGTGTAAAAGTATTTATTTAAAAATAAAAAAAGTCAAGAAAATTGATTTCCAGCATGATAAAATTATAAAATAATATAAAGTTTCTTGCAAAGGGTGGGCTTTTGCTCTATTTATAAGATACATTAATGAATAATAGGGAATAATATGTCAAAAGAAAAAAAATTTATAGAAACAGAAAGTGTAGAAAAAGCTGAAATGCTCATGAAATTTTTAGATGAAAAACAAGGTGATGACATTAGTATATTAGATGTCCGCTCAATTTGTTCCATAACCGATTGTGTTATGATAGTAACAGCAAAAGGTGTTAGGCATGCACAATCGCTTGCTGATTATGTTTTAGAGCATGCTAAAAAAGAAAAAATTGAATACTTAGGAATGGAAGGCTATCAGGGTGGCGACTGGATTTTGATCGATTTAAATGATGTTTTAATACATGTTTTTATCGAAGAAGTACGTCAGTTTTATAATATTGAAGGGCTTTTTTCAGAAGCAAAACAAATCTATCCTAAAAAATAAATTTTCAAAAGCTCAATCCTAAGGATTTTAAAAAAAAGAACCATACGATGAAAAATCCAGTAGTACTTTTAATTTTAGACGGTTTTGGTATATCGAACACACATGAAATAAATTCACTGAGCGGAAAAAATAGCGCAAGTGAAGCAAATGCTATAAGTGAAGCAAATGCTATAAGTGAAGCAAATGCTATAAGTGAAGCAAATGCTATA
>CAMQUX010000154.1 GCA_947037905.1 uncultured Desulfovibrionaceae bacterium
CTCTCTCTCTCTCTCTCTCTCTCTCTGTTAAAAAGACGATACCAGCGTGTTTTAAACATGAGCTCAGATATTCTTGCTATATTAATATTAATTTGAATAAATACACCTAGCTATTTTTATACTGCCCAGCTTATCTGATTGCGTTTGATTAGTTACTAAGGGAAAAATTATATTAATGATCAAAATTGCTTAACATTATTAGGGCTAAAATACTCATGCTATATAATAAAATAGAAGATAGCTAATTAACCAACCCAATAAAAAAGGAGTCTCGTATAAGACTCCTTTTTTTATTTATTGTAGAAAGAGAACAGTTACTTATGAAATTTCAATCTATTATTTACTTATAAATGGATATCTCAAAATAGATTGCTAGAGTTATTTATCCCTTTCGGCAATCAATCGAACTTGATAAGTGTAGTATCTACTGCATATTTTGCGCAATTTCATGAAAAGCAAAGTAATCGCCATCATAATGACTATCTTTTTCTTCGCTCATAATCTTATATCCTTTTTTATCTATAATGTTTTTTAATTTAATTTACGTCATGCGCTTCTAAAAAAAGAGATTGCGAAAGCGAATTGAAGAAGTTTTGATATGCAATAGGATCTTCAATTTCTCTATTATTTCTTTGTGCGTTTACACGAACAATCATTTGCTTTTCGTTTCGTTTTCTTATGGATACACTCATTTTTGAAATATGAGTAGATGAGTATCCGGTGATAATACCAAGTGTGCTATCTGCTTTTTCGATGATAAAACCTAGGTCTTGCATTGTAGCGAGAACACTTTGCAAGACACTTGTGCGGTCTGTTGTATCATATATTCTTGACTGATAGCTTCTTGTTTGCACTTGTGACTTTGAGCTTGTAACAACTCCATCATTCATATTTGCACAACCTGCAAATAATAGGAGTGTGATTAGTATGAGTATTTTTTGCATCGTAATTTCTCCTAAATTCCATGTGCTTCTAAAAACACAGACTGGCTAAGCTTATCGAAAAACTCTTTATATACTTGTGTTTCTAGTATTGGCTCTATTCGTGAATCATTTTTACTATCAACTATAATTCGTGAAAAAGTAATCCGTGCATAGGTATAGTTCTTTTCTACTTTTTTTATAGTCATAGTTATAGATATATGCTGTGTTGTATCCATAATTGCAGGTTCTCCTCCAAGAAGAGCAAGAGCAAATATGGCGGTATTTCTCCCAGTCATTCCAATTTCTCTACTTTTGGAGGCGGTCAATAATCCTAGATCTGTTTCACTTTCTTCTATTGTAAATCCTAAATCCTGAAGCACTTGAGCTGATGCTACAATTATCTTTTTCTCATCATTAGTTTGAAATTGTCTTGTTTCTATAGCACGTCTTTTTAAATAGCCTTCATCTAATTGGTAAAAATTTTCATAAGATGTACAGCTAGTTAACAAAAGAACGGAAAGAAAAATAAAATATTTTTGCATATTATTAATCTTTCAACTTAAAAAGAAGAGGTTCTGTATGCAAAATCTCGCACTTTATTTTGCTTATCAAATTTGATTATTATTGTGAGCGTTCTTTGACTAGATGAACTGCTGTTTTTATTTGATGATGCGCCAAAAACTAAAAGCCACACACCACTTGAACTTCCTTCTGAGGAGATTGAAGTCGATACTTTATCATACACCCATGCTTCTCTTCTTTGATCATCAGTGGTAATCATATTTGGAGAACCTAAAATTTCAACTACATCTGTTGAAGATAATCCTATTCGTATTTCTTTTTGAGCCTGTGCTACAGTTAGGTTGTTTACTTCTGCTTGATTTGAGTTAGAGCTTGCACAAGCAGTAGTAAAGAGTAAAAAAGGTATAAGTAAAAAAATTCTCATGATTTTGTTTCCTATCGAGATTAAAAATTATAAAATCGGAAGACATTATAATATGTTTTTTGTTATTATAACGCAAGAGATTAAAAGAGATGTATAGAGAATCTGGCTTAATCTGGCGGAAAAACTATATATTTAGGCAAGTACAGTTATATTCTTGTTAAAGTGAAATATTATTTCGTAAAAATATAAAAAGAGCATACATTCAAATAATGTACGCTTCTTTTTACTTTTTATTGCTTGTAAGAGTCTAGAATGTGTACCGCACTCCTAGGCTGCTAACATAGTGTGCACGGCCTATTATTAAATCGGTTGATCCTAAGAATTCAGTGCGGAAACCTAAGTTAATAGTAACACTTTTTGAGACTGGAAAATTAAATCCTGCCGCAACATTCGCTGCAAATGCTGAGGTCGATAAAACATCCATATCTATACCTGTACTTGAATCTTCAATGTTGTACGATGTGAAACTAACTCCTACTCCTCCACCGATATATACATATCTAAATAAATCTAAATATGCATTTAAGAAAAGTTTAGTGCTAAATTCAGATAATTCTGTTGTTGAAAGAGCAGTTGTAACACTAGCTATTGCTATATCTGAAAAAGAAGCTGCTAGCTCTATTCGTGGAGAAACCTTGTTTGTTTTTGTTTCAAAACTATACCCAATACTTCCTTCTAACCCAAGTCCCCAAAGAGTTTGAACGCGAGTCCCGCCATTATAGTCCATAAGTACTGGATTTACTGGTACGAGAAAATTAGCCCCTAAATAAAGCCCTTTTTCGTCTTTGGAGGCTTTTTTTTCTGTTTCTGCCAATGCAGAACTTGCAGTTGTCAACAAGAAAGCTACAACAAGAAGTACTTTAATCATTTTTTCCATAATAAATTTTTCCTTAATTAAATTATTTATGAGATTAATTCTCATTTTTCTGGTTTTATCATGAAGTATATGAAAGATAAAGTGTTATATCAAGTTTAGTGTTAAATGTGCCACTGTTCAATATGAAAGCACGACAATCTATAAAGTATAGAGATTGATTTGAAAAAAAGGTCCCACGTATCAAAAAAATAAGAGATTTTTTAATTAGGGAAAGTTGAGTGGAGCTTCTTAGTGAGCTTGAGAAGTCTTGTTAATATCATAATATATAAGCAGGAGTGATATATGTGGAGTTGAAAGAACTGGTTCATGTATCAAGGATTTTTTAAAAAAAGAAATATCTAGCTCAAGAAGAGTTGAGTGAAGCCCTAATATGAATGGAAACACCTTAGCGAGCTCGAGAGAGGGTTGTAAATGATTACTATTCAAAATCTTGCTAAAATAGCAGGCGCCTTCGATGTGTGGCTTCTTACTGTATTAAATAAAGCAAATAAAAAAAAGCCTCTTTCGAGGCTTTTTTTATTTGTGATTAACTTAGAAGCTAAAACGTAAGCCAAGTAATGCTTGATGATTACTTAGTGTGCCAGTTCCCATATATACTTTTTTATCGTCAGGATCAACTATTCTTCCATTGCCAACTTGAGCAAAGCGGTAATTTAAGTCGAGTGCTAAAAGTTCAGTAATTTTATACGAAACCCCTGCGCCCACATTCCATGCAAAATCTACAGTAGTATCAGAAGGATCTTTTGAATCGACTGTGTTAAAAGTATTAAATCCAGCTCCTAAACCTGCTCCTAGATATGGAGTGAAATTCGATTTGTTTTTAAAATCATAAAACACATTCACAAATGCAGTTTGTGTCATATTGGTTATTTTATCCGTAGTATTTCCTTTAGCAAACAACTCTTTCACAGGGCTGGCAATTGAATATTCAAGTTCAGCTCTCAGTCCAATTTTAGTTTCATAACCTACACTCAATGCTCCGCCAAAGGTACTTGCTGAAACTGGCATTATACCAGCAAGCATAGTCGCATCAGATGCATCGCCATTACCGCTAGTAAATGAATACATGAATTTTGGTGTTACATACAC
>CAMQUX010000155.1 GCA_947037905.1 uncultured Desulfovibrionaceae bacterium
GTTTAAATATTTTATATTTACTCGAGCAAGAAACACTCTGTGTTTGCGAAATAGCAGAGCGATTATCCATGAGTCATTCAGCCATATCACATCAGTTAACAATTTTACGAAAAGCAAAAGTAATAGAGACAGAAAAAAAAGATAAGTATGTATATTGTAGCTTAAAAAATCAGCAGATACGTGAAATAATGCGTATGGGTTTGGATATACAAAATATTTCACTTAAAAGAAAAGAAAGGAGCTAACAATGGATAAGGTATTAGAAATATTAGAGACTTTTATTTTAAGCGTATGGAATGTTTTATATGAGGCATCACCTTATATGCTTTTTGGTTTTTTTATTGCAGGTTTGTTAAAAGCATATGTTTCGCCAACTTTTTTTAGTAAACATCTAAGTGGTAAAGGAATATTACCAGTTTTAAAAGGAACAGTTATAGGCATTCCATTACCACTGTGTTCATGTGGAGTCATCCCAACAGCAATAGGTCTTCGCAAACAAGGAGCAGGTAAAGGTGCAACAACAGCATTTATGATTGCAACACCAGAAACAGGTGTAGACTCAATAGCTATAAGTTACGCCCTCTTAGGACCTGTGATGACAATCCTTCGTCCTGTAGCTGCGACACTAACTGCTATTGTAGCAGGACTTGGAGTAGATTATTTACTAAAAGATAAACCTGATGAACTTGAAAAAGTAGAAAACGAAGCTAAAATTAAAAGCAAAGGAAAAGAGGCACTAGGTGCAGATAAAGGACAAGGACAAACAGCAGAAACTTCGTGTGGAGCAAGTCAATCAGAATGTAAATGCGAAAGTCCTCAGGCAATTCTTATTCCAGCAATGTCTGCAGTAGATAGTTCAAGTGCAGAAAAAACAGAAACATGTCAGTGTAGCTCAGAAAATATAATAACCGAGACAGGAAAAGAATCAGCAAGCTGTTGTAGCTCTGAAACAACAACTCAAGAGCCCGCAAGTTGTTGCAGTTCTAACTCAGTAGCTACTGAACCAACAAGTTGTTGCAGTTCTCAGTCCTCAATAAAGGAGCCTGCAAGCTGTTGTAGTTCTCATTCAACAACACAAGAAGCTACAAGTTGTTGTAGTACACAGAAAAAATTCGTCTCTAAAAATAGATTTTTAGTCGGTATGCATTTTTCTTTTATTGAGATGATGGATGATATAGGTAAATGGTTTTTACTCGGTGTTTTATTTGCAGGATTATTAGGAATAGTACTACCAGTAGATTTTTTTGATAAAGTTCCAGGTGGAGATATCACGTCCATGTTTATGATGTTAATAATAGGTATTCCATTATATATTTGCTCGACAGCATCAACCCCAATTGTGGCAGCACTTCTTTTAAAAGGGCTTTCACCAGGAGCAGCGCTTATATTTCTCTTAGCAGGTCCTGCAACAAATATAGCAACCATAACAGTTGTATCAAAAATTATGGGCAAAGGTGTGTCGATTATTTATCTAGCATCTATTACGCTCTGTACGCTTTTATTTGGATTTATTGTAAATATGTTTTATTCAAACACTACAATGGTATTAGAACTAGGTGAGCATACTGGTCCACTTTTTGGTCCATGGGTAAATATTACTTGTGCTGTTATTCTTATTGCAAATATAAGCTTGGTAAAAGCAAATAAAATCTTTAAAAAGATAGCTTAATTGTAGACAGTTTTTTGTTTTTTTTATAAAAGAAAAGAATTAGAGTAGAAAAATAGCAAGAGTGCTATAAGAACTTTTTTCTTTATATATAAAATAAATAATGAACTGTTATATAATCAGTTTTTTGATTAAAGGACAAATATTACAATATACTTAAATGAAAAAAACCTCTTCACTTGAAAAAGAGGTTTTTTTCATTTAAAATTTGCGGTAAGGTTGCTAAGATGGGTTTAAAATAACTCCCAAAAAATAAAAACTTGCGTTTGAAGATATTAATACCACAATACTCCTTTTGGTGCGCAAAAGAGCAATTTGCGAGCATTAAAGGACAAACTAGGTAGTTATAAGTCACAAATTCTTGTATGGGCGATAATAGCCAGATAGATTTACCAAACAAACATCAGGTTTAATAGAGGCTGTAAGTATACTGCAAAGGTACTATAAAAATTCTATAAAGATACAGCACGACTCCATTACAGAATTTATTCATTTTAGCGAAGTAAATATAGCAAGAAACCCACTTGTGGCAGAACAAATTAAAGCATATAGTAAATACGAAATAAATACGAAAATAGAGGCTAATTGTTCATGGATATTACTCGAGAATGTGCTTTTTTTTCTTTCTCAAAAAGCGAATTATATGAATTATTAACGCTCATAGCTGAAAAAATAGATGAAACAACATACTGTAGTCTTCGTCTTGTGAACGATAGTGTTATTTCAACATTACATAAAGAGGCCTTTGGTACATTTTGTCCAACTAATATATTAAGTTTTCCAAGTGCAGAAAACTCTGAATTAGAAGCTGAGACTGCAGACTCACATGAACTTATTAATAATATTGTTTTAGAAAATGATACAGAATATGAGCCTAATCTAGAATTTGAATCTAATATAGAATTTGATACGGATTTTAATTATGAAGAATATCAAGATCCAACTGAAAATTTAGATTTAAATAAGGAATTTATTTTAGATGAGGAATATAATCTAGATAAAGACTTGAATTTATCCGGTGATGATAAAACTTTCATAGGTGAATTAGTGCTCTCAATCGATACTTTTGAGCGAGAATGTGTATTGTACAATCAAGAAAAAAAAGAGTATATTGTACGTCTTTTGAGTCATGGCTATTTACATTTATTAGGCTATGAACATGGTGAGAGTATGTACGCTTTAACTGAAGAGATAGTTGAAACAGTTGGTAGTAATATTTCTAGGGAGAAATAAAATGAGACATATTAGTAGTATTTTAGACATTCCAGCTTACGAGGCAGCACTCATTTTACTGCGTGCAAAAGAGATGAAAGATAAAAAAATCCGAACAGAAACACTGCTTGGAAAAATTATGTTGTTGATATTTGAAAAAGCATCAACAAGAACTCGTGTGTCGTTCGAAGTTGCAGTGCGTCATCTAGGTGGTGATACAATATATATGAACTCAAAAGATTCACAGCTTGGCAGAAATGAACCCTTAGAAGATACTGCAAAAGTTTTATCTCGCTACGCAGACGGGCTAATAGTTCGCACGTTCGGACAAGATAGAATAGACGAGCTGGCAGAACATGCCACAATTCCAGTAATAAATGCGCTGAGTGATATGTATCATCCCTGCCAAGTAATGAGTGATATGTTAACTATTTACGAGCGCACTCCAGATTTAGAAAATGTACACGTTGCATGGATTGGAGATGGTAATAATATGGCACATTCATGGATAAATGCCGCTGTGCATTTTCCAATATACTTAACACTCGCATTCCCAAAAGGTTACGAGCCAAATACAGAAGTAATAAGCAAAGCCTTAAGTCGTGGTGCAAAAATAAACATGACCTATGATCCGCAGGAAGCAGTAGCAGGTGCGCATTATATAAATACCGATGTTTTTGCTTCCATGGGGCAAGAAGATGAGCAAAAGAAAAGAGAAGAAGCATTTATGCCTTATCAGGTAAATAAAGAGCTCGTAGCTTTAGCCGATCCAAAATGTAAAATAATGCACTGCCTGCCAGCACATAGAGGCGAAGAAATAACAGCAGATGTATTAGATAGCAAAAAAAGCATAATTTACGATCAAGCAGAAAACCGTCTGCATATGCAAAAAGCTCTTTTAGAATGGGTTTATGATGGGCCGCAA
>CAMQUX010000156.1 GCA_947037905.1 uncultured Desulfovibrionaceae bacterium
ATAACACCATAAATATATTATAAATTTGGTATCTTATTTGATATTTTAGCGGTGGCAGTGTTAGCAATACAGATATATTTTAATAATATTCCAAAGATAAGCATGCACACTTAAAATACAGAATTCATTGGATATTAGCCAATTAAGAATTATGCTTTACATATAAAAATATCACAATTGATATATTAAAATATTATGAGCGATACACTCGAAATATCACGATAGATGTATAAATATTATGATAAATACATCAAAATATAATAAATATAATTAGTAAACAATATATCCTTATAAGGCAAAATACCTACGGTGCAGACACTTTGCAAGAAACAGAAAATAGCGCATTTTTATCTCTCTCATACAAAGAGTGTGCTATTTTATCTCATAAAGCTCATAATTCGCTTATGTATAACCTTAAGCCTTGTGGCAATCCTTAGCTTTACGCTTATTTCTCTCTCACCCATTGACCCAATTACTGCATATCTTGGTACTGAGCGAACTATGTTGAGCGCACAGGAAGAAGAAAATATAATCCGCCGTTTTGGGCTAGATAAACCACCTATCACACGTTTCTTTCTTTGGACGAAACAGGCACTGCGTGGAAATTTTGGCGAGTCTATTATCTACAACGAACCTGTTGCCCAAGTTATAAAAAAACGCTTTGCAAATTCGTTCTGGCTCATGTTTCCAGCATGGATTATTGCAGGACTTCTAGGATTTTTTCTCGGAACCATCTCTGGCGCTTTCCCCTATTCGCACTTAGATAAAAGCATCTCTTTTTATGGTTTTACTTTTTGCTCTATTCCCTCTTTTTGGCTAGCGCTCATATTTCTTTCTTTTTTTTCTGTATATCTTACGCTCACACCTATTTGCTGTGCCGGTCCTCTTGGCATTGCACTCACTGAGGTATCAATTTTTACCCGTATATATCATCTTATACTTCCTGTGCTTGTGCTTGTAATTATAGAGGCCGCACACATAAGCCTGCATGCCCGTGAGAAGATGTTAAGCTCTTTGCAGAGCAACTATGCCAGATTTGCCCTTGCAACGGGTGAAAGCCAGTTACAAATCGCTTTTAGGCATGGGGTGCGAAATGTATCGTTACCTGTTATGACTTTACAATTTGCATCCCTTGGAGAACTTTTTGGTGGCTCTATCCTTATTGAAAAGGTTTTTTCCTACCCTGGAATTGGGCATGCGACCACAGAAGCAGCTCTTAGAAGTGATATACCGTTACTACTTGGCATTAGCCTTTTTATGGCTCTTTTTGTTTTTTGCGGAAATACTATGGCAGATATTTTACAAAGAATTATAAACCCACAACTGGGAGAAAAAAATGCGTTTTAATCTCTCTAAACTTTTCGCTTTTCTAGGATTTTCTGGACGTTCGCAAAATTCTGGATATTCGCAAAATTCTGAGTGTTCGCAAGACTCTGGGTGTTCAAAAGCTCAAGATATTTCTAAGTCCCAAAATAGTACTCTGTCTCAAAATAGCACAAAGTCTCAAAATATTTCGTGCCCTTTTATCTTTTTAAAAATGCGCGCGGTTTCAAAATGGTTCACCTCTTCTCGTTACTCAGCATTTTATCCGCAATCATTACAAGAAAGCCCAAAAAAACAAATACTTAAAATAATAGCTGTTGTATCTTTTTTCATTTTACTTTTTCTCTTAGAATTTTTTCTCTATACAGGTAGCATAAACATAAATTTAGCAGAAAGAAAAATAGCCCCAAACTTGCAATACCTTTTTGGTACAGACTGGCTTGGAAGGGATATGTTTGAACGAACACTTTTAGGACTCAAACAAAGCCTTTTTATTGGAATATTTGCAGCGATTGGCAGTTCTTTTATTGCTCTTTTTCTTGCATCTGTCGCTAGTTTAGGAGGAAAAATTATAAGCTATTTAGTATCACTACTTACTGATACTTTTTTAGCACTACCACATATTATTCTGCTCATTCTTATAGCTTTTGCCTTTGGTGGTACTGCAAATAGTGTTATGTTTGCGGTTATTCTCACCCACTGGCCACGGCTCACAAAACTGCTCCATTCTGAAATTATGCAACTAAAACATAAAGAATACATACTTGTTTCAAAAAAACTCGGTAAAAAACCTCTTTTTATTTTTATGCATCATATCTTGCCAAGTATTTTCCCGCAGTTCTTAGTTGGCACGCTGCTTCTTTTTCCACACGCAATAATCCACACTGCTGCCCTTAGCTTTCTTGGCTTCGGGTTTTCACCACACGAACCGTCCATTGGGATTTTACTTGCTGAATCTATGACGTATATAAGCACTGGCTACTGGTGGCTTGCATTTTTCCCAGGGCTCGCTCTTGTTTTTACGGTTAAAGCTTTTGATGTTCTGGCGCGTGCGATACAAAATCTTTTATCCGTATACAATAAAGGATAATTATGCTCAGTATTAAAAATTTATCAATCTCCTTTCGCTCATATACAAGTTTTTTCCAGAAACAAATCAGCACGCCCATTAAAGATTTGCATCTGCATATAAAAAAAGGTGAAATGCTCGCACTCATTGGCGCAAGTGGCGCTGGAAAATCGCTCATAACACAAGCGCTTCTTGGCACACTTCCTCCTAATGCGCACTATTCTGGCGAGATTGTTTATAAAGATAAAAATCTAAAAGAAAAGGATTTTGCCCAGTTACGAGGAAAAGAAATTGCCCTTATTCCACAGAGCATCACAGCGCTTAACCCTCTTATATCTTGCGCTAAGCAAATAGAGCGCGCTACTTTTTTAAGCCTAGGGGACAAAGAATTAGCACAAGAATACACCGAAGAAGTATTTGCAAAATATAACCTCAGTGAGTGCGTTAAAAATCAGTATCCTTTCGAAATTTCAGGCGGAATGGCGAGGCGTATACTTACTGCTACCGCAATGGGTGGTAATGCAGAGCTTATTCTTGCAGACGAACCAACTACAGGATTAGATGATAGAAATGCAAAACATTCCCTTGAGCATTTAAAAAATCTTACTGAAACAGGAAAATCTGTTATTGTTATTACGCACGATTTAGAAAATGTACTGCCCTTTGCAGATAAAGTGGCAATACTCTACATGGGTGAAACAGTAGAAATACTAGACATACAAAGCTTTCATGAGCAAAAAATGCAACATCCATACACAAAAATTCTCATGGACGCACTACCACAAAACTCATTTTCATGGAAGAAAATCCCAAAAAAAACAAATGCTATTGGCTGTAAGTTTATCTTATTATGCCCAAAACACACTCAACTATGCTCACAAAAAGAGCCAAAATTTACTCATATACAAAATACATTTGTTAGGTGCCATCATGCTGGAAATTGCTAATATATCATACGCCTACCCTAAACAAGAAAGGCTTTTAGATGATATTTCTTTTACCGTTAAAAAAGGAACTATCCTTGGGATATATGGAAATAGTGGATGCGGAAAAACTACTCTTGCACGCATTATTGCAGGTTATATTCCAAATTCTCAATATACAGGTTCTGTACTACTGAGTAAAAAAGCAGTGCCTGTAAACTCATACTGTCCTATTCAGTTACTTTTCCAAAACCCCGAAACAAGCATAAATAATTCGTGGACAGTAAAAAAAGCTTTAAAAGAGGCAAATATATCTGATTCAAGTATTTTAGAACATCTAGGAATTCCCAATGAGTTCTTGAACCGTAAAGTGAATGAATTATCGCAAGGAGAAATGCAAAGAATTGCTCTTGCACGTATAGTTAATGAAAGAACAGAGGTTCTTATTGCAGATGAGATATCCACCATGCTTGATAGT
>CAMQUX010000157.1 GCA_947037905.1 uncultured Desulfovibrionaceae bacterium
CACAAATAGCAGAAAATGCACCACAAGCAGTGGAAAATACGAATAAAAATAAAGCGCCAGTCAAAGCAGCTGCAACTATTCGAGTTGAGCATCAGAAACTCGATCATCTTATGAATCTCATAGGTGAGCTTATCATTAGCAGAGGGCGCTACGCAATGCTTGCACGAGCGCTTGAAAGTGGAACTCAAGATGTGCAGTATGTTGCACAGCAATTAACAGAAACTACCTATGCTCTGTCAAGAATATCTGATGAGCTACAAGATACTATAATGAATGTGCGTATGTTACCAGTACAGTCAGTTTTCTCCCGTTTTCCTCGTTTAGTGCGAGATTTAAGTAGAAAATGTGACAAAACTGTCGAGCTTGTAGTGCATGGCGAAGATACAGAACTTGATAAAAGTGTTGTGGAAGAAATCGGCGATCCGCTAGTGCATTTAGTGCGTAACTCGATGGATCATGGTCTCGAAACAGATGATGAACGCGTAGCAGCAGGAAAAACCGTACCAGGTCATGTTTTTCTTCGAGCATACTATAAAGGTAACGCAGTTGTTATAGAAGTAGAAGATGATGGGCGTGGGATAAATCCTGAAAAAATGCGTCAAATTGGCGTAAAGAAAGGTTTAATAACTGAAGATGAGGCTAAAAGTTTAGATGATAAAGAAGCTTTAGAGCTTATATTTGCACCTGGTTTCTCATCTGCTGAGGTCATAACTGATGTTTCAGGGCGTGGTGTTGGCATGGACGTTGTGCGCAGTAATATTAAGAAATTAAAAGGAACTGTGCATGTAAACTCTACTATGGGTAAGGGCAGTAAATTTACATTAATTTTACCGCTAACACTTGCGATAATAGATGCGCTTATGGTAGAGATCGATGATAGAGTATATGCGATACCGCTTGATGCAGTTTCAGAAACAACTAAAATAGATAGCTCGCAACTTCGTTCAATAAATGGTAAAAAAGTAACAACAATACGAGGCGAAGTGTTAAGCTTAGTAGAGCTTGGCGAAGTTTTAGATATGTCTGTTAAAAAAGATACAGAACTCTTTTCGGTCGTTGTTATTCAAAATAATGAAAAAAGAGTTGGTTTGATAGTTGATAAATTATTAGAACGCCAAGAGATAGTAATTAAGCCATTAGGACAATTTTTATCTCGATTCAATCTACCGGGTATCTCAGGTGCTACAATAATGGGCGATGGTAGTGTTGTTCTTATTTTAGATCCTTATGAGATATATTTGCTTGCAACAAAGCAATCTTCTATGAATATATAAATTAAAAGAATATGATTTTTTTTAGAAAGTTTCTTTTTAGTATTGAAAAGAAACTTTCTTTATTGTATAATAGCAAGTAATGTTAGGGAATAAAAGCATAGGGACACTGTTAACAAGACTGTAGCAGTATGAATAGTCTTGTATATAAAGATTATGTCCGCCAATAGAGAACTGTTTATAAAACTATTTTCTATAGGTGGGTTTTTATTTTTCATAGAGTAAGTAGAAAACAGTATACGAGGAGATTATATGAGCATTCCTATTTCAGAGGAAGGTTTTGAGCTGGTAAAAAAAGAGCTTGATGGTTTAAAAAAAGAACGTCCAGAAATAATTCGCTCCATTGCAGAGGCACGTGAAGAGGGCGATTTAAAAGAAAATGCAGGTTATCATGCTGCACGTGAACGCCAAGGAATGCTTGAAGCACGAGTAAGCTATATAGAATCTCGCATGCCAGAATTTGACGTTATTCCACTTGATAGCTTAGAAAATGATAAAATAATCTACGGTGCAACTGTAGAAATTGAAGATATAGATAGTGGCGAAAAGAAAGAATATACTCTTTTAGGACCAGATGAAACAAATTATGTACATGGGTCAATTTCTGTGCTTTCCCCTGTTGCAAGAGCATTACTTGGAAAAGGAGAGGGAGAGGAAGTGGCTGTTGAAATTCCTCGAGGACGAGTAGAGTATGAAATAATATCCATCAAATATCTTGGAGCAAAAATATTATTTGGCGATCGTTCAAAAAAAGGTTTTAACGAGTAATTTTATTAACTAAATAAAATACTCTTAAAAATAGAGTTTGAGCTGTCAAAAAAATGTATTTGTTATAAAAGATAGAAGAAATGGAAGAGATATAAAAATAAAAAGATAGTTTTGCTGTCTTTTTTTTTATGCACGCAGATTTTTTTCATAAAGGGATTGTGTTCTTGTGCGAGTCTTGATAAATGTATTTAGTAGGATAAAATTTTTAATAGCTACGATTTTGAAAAAACATGAAAAACATGAAAAACATGAAAACCATGAAAACCATGAAAACCATGAAAACCATGAAAAACATGAAAAACATGAAAAACATGAAAAAATAGAGGGAAAAATGGAAATATCATTAGAACAAAATATTTTAGGCGCCAATGATAAAATTTCAGATGAATTGAAAGAATATTTCTCGAAAGAAAATATATTATGTCTCAATTTAATGAGCTCTCCTGGTTCTGGTAAAACAAGTCTATTGGTAAAAACATTGTCTGTTTTATCAAAAGAATTTTCCATGGCAGTAGTTGAGGGCGATTTACAAACCGATAATGACGCAAGACGAATAGCAGAAACAGGTGTGCAAGTTGTACAGATTAACACAAATGGTGGCTGCCATTTAGATGCGAAAATGGTAAAAGATTCTTTGAAGTCATTAAATATGAATGGTGTAGAGATTTTATTTGTGGAAAATGTCGGTAATCTTGTTTGCCCTGCAGAATTTTCAGTAGGTGAGGATCATAAAATAACACTGCTTTCTGTGGCAGAAGGTGATGATAAACCGCAAAAATATCCAACTATGTTCCATTCTTCTGCAGTAATGCTTTTAAATAAAGTAGATTTATTACCGTATGTTGATTTTGATACTATAAAAGCACGAGAGCACGCATCAGCACTTAATAAAAATATAATAGTATTTCCTGTTTCTTGCAGAACAGAAGAGGGTTTAGAGGCTTGGTATGACTGGTTGAGAGCAGAAGTTGCAAAGAAAAAATCTGCTATTGCTTTTGAAAATGCTGAATAAGTAGTTTCTTTTCTGTGAGATATTTCTAGCTAGTCGTTTTGATGAGTTATTAGAAATTGATTTTTAAGATGAGTTATTAGAAGAATAGTTTTTTACTATAAAGTGCTAGTATATGTTTATTTTTATAGCCTATTACGATGAAAAATTTATCGCAATAACTACAGGTATTTACTGTGAATTTAATGCAAGCCTGATGTGAACCTACGATAAATTGAACTCAAATTGAATAGAGATTAAACATATTGAATACAAAAATTGAATATGGACTGAGTATAGATTGAATGCAAATTTATACGAATTGAAGATGTATTAAGAATGGTATTTCTTCTGTGAGATAAAGTAAGTATATCCTAAAAAAAAAGTAGGTTTATTATGAAAATAGAACAAATATTAACAAATATTGCAACTCTTGGCGTTATTGGCAAATCACCTTATGCTCCAGGAACATGTGGTTCTTTAGCAGCGCTCGCACTTGCACCGTTCGTATTTATGCCATTTGGTTTTTTAACACGCTTAATAATTTTAATAGTACTCTTTTTAATAGGCATTTATGTGAGCAATATTGCAGAGGTTGTTTTAGCAAAAAAAGACCCATCAAGCGTTGTTATTGATGAAGTGGTGGGACAGTGGATAGTTCTTTTACCATTTGCAGTGCTTAGTTTTTGGGAATATATTTTAGCATTTGTACTCTTTCGTATTTTCGATATATGGAAACCTT
>CAMQUX010000158.1 GCA_947037905.1 uncultured Desulfovibrionaceae bacterium
TTCCCAGTGTGCTTCCATAGCCGCAAGTTTAGCTGGCTGATATTTTGCAGCAACTTGACCGCTTTGGTGTCCTGCAAGAAGTAGAAGTAGCATTGCTACAAATCCAACTTTAGCACCGAGATTAAAAGATTTGGTAAAGAATTCTACTTCATTTTTGCGTATTAGATGATAAGAACTAACACCTAGAATAAAGAAGCAGGAAAGCGCAAATGCAGCTGTGATTGTATGGCTCCAAATAGCTAATGCGTAGGGATTTGTTAAGAGAGCAGAAAAACTTTCAAGCTCAGCACGGCCGTTTCTCATAACATATCCTACAGGATTTTGCATGAAACCGTTTGCGTATATAATCCAAATAGCGGAAAGATTTCCAGCAAGAGCAACAAGCCAAGCAACGATAGCATGCCCTTTAGCTGAAAGACGTTCCCAGCCAAAAATCCAAGCACCGATGAAGGTTGATTCTAAAAAGAAAGCAGCAGTTGCTTCGATTGCGAGTAGTGGGCCAAAAATATCCCCAACGTATGTTGAGTATCTTGCCCAGTTAGTACCAAATTGGAATTCAAGGGTGATACCTGTTACTATTCCTAAAGAAAAGTTAACAAGAAATAATTTTCCCCAAAATTTTGCCATTCTTTGATAAATTTTATTTCCACTACGAACATAAGCTGTTTCCATACAAGCAATAAGTATAGTCAGCCCTATCGTAAGTGGCACAAATATAAAGTGAAACATAGTTGCAGCGGCAAACTGAAACCGTGAAAGTAGTAATACATCCATGCGAAGCTCCTTGAAGTAGTATCCATTCCTAATATCATTTACTCTATACAAGCTTAAAAAAAAACACAAGTGCTCATGGGCAAATTTTTTTTTTTTATTACTTGTTTTAAACAGAGAGTAAATAGCAGGATATAAAAGTAGAGGTACTTGGAAGTTAAAAAAAACGAAGAAAATAAAAAAATCAAATATGGAATAAAAGTTTTTTAGTATGAATATAAGAGCAAGCTAAAGATAGAGGATATGAGAAAAATTAAAAAGAGGCTAGAGTATGAAAACAGATTTAGTTACGGTACATAGCAGCAAAGTGTTGAGGACGCAAAGTATAAATTTAAAACTACACATAGTCGCAAAGTGTTAAGGAAGCAAAGTATAAGTTTAAAATTATTTTTTAAAATAGAAATTTAAATAACATACGGGTTAAAATAGCCAAAGTTTATATTTGGACAAGATTTTTTAATGCGCTTTTTAAAGTTATTAAAGCCCATATGCGTAAATGCACCAAAAGGCTTGAGCATATCTTTATATATACGAGGGTCTAAGTTTAAATTGCGGAGCTGTAAAAAATCCACCGCATATTTTTCAATAAAAGGTATGAGTTCTGCAAGTTCTTCTTCAGAATCATTAAATCCAGGGAAAAAGAGATAGTTAATAGATACAAAAAGTTTATGTTTTTTTGCCTCTGCAATGGTTTCAAGAACATCTTCAAAAGTATAGCCTTTTGGTCTATAATAAGCTTCGTAAACATTTTTTTGCAAGCTATTCATACTCACACGAATAGAACTAAGACCAGCTTTTGCTAAGGGTTCAATTGTTTTTGGCAAACTTCCGTTTGTGTTAATATTAACAGTACCTTTTCCATTATTTGCACGAAAAGCTGTAATCGCATCTGTTAAAAGTTTTGCTTCTGTGAGCGGTTCTCCCTCACAACCTTGTCCGAATGAGAATATAGGACGTGATTCTTTTTTTCCGTGATGAGTCATAATTTCAACTATTTCATCAACTGTTGGAGTAAAAGAAATACGATCTTGCGGTGAGCAAAAATCAACATCTTCATCTTGTTTTGATATGCACCCGATGCAGCGAGCATTACAAGTTTGAGCAGTAGGAAGTGGAGCTTCAAAACGCCCAAGGCAAAGATTTTTTGCAGCAGGGCAGCCAGAACTTACGGCGCAGTTTGTTAAGTGTTCGATAAGTTTGTTTTGCGGGAAAGTTTCGCGGAGATTTTTTGCTCCAAGTTCAATAGCTTTTTGGGGAATACGCGTAAAAATTTGTCTTTTATCCTCGTCTACTTTTTTAGCACAGACCCAAAATTTTCCGCCACCATAACCAACTGCTGCATAAGAAAGTAGCGGTAATACTGGTGCATTTTCTTCTTCCTCGTACGCTGCAATGGCGGTAACCGTATGAGCTGGGCAAACAAAAACTGCAACAGCTGTTTCATCTAAAATTTCAACAGTCCCATTTTCAGCATCAAGACCTATTGCTTTGCGCTTAGGTAGAAGAAAAAATTCACACTCATCAGGAATCGGTGTCATTTCATCTGGCCGTGGTTGTGCTAGGTCTCCATTTCTATCGCAAAGAAGCAGTAGCTCAGGGTGATCGTAAATATTACCATCTTGGTCTGCATAGACCATGTATATGTCGGGGCGTTTTTTTGTTGTCATAATTTGTGTGTTTCTAATTAGCAGATATTATTTATTATAGAGACTATATATTACAGGTACTATAGAGTACAGAGATGTATATGGTTCATTATTTATGGGGCATATACTCTTCTAATTTATCAAAAACTTATGATAATGCATCAAAAGCTTTATGATAGATGGGTGTTTCTCCTGCAAAAGAGCTAAGAGCATCTTCTTCTAATTCTAAAAGCATAAAGAACTCTTTCGGAACATCAAAAGGACAGTTTATTTGATAATAACTTGTTGGAACAAAGCCGAATTTAGCATAGAAATCTGGCTCACCTAGAACAAAAATTGCCTTTTGTCCTTCTTGTGTAAGTATTTCTATTGCTTTTTTTATGAGTGCAGATGCTACGCCATCGTTTCTAAATTCTGGCAGTACCGCAACTGGAGCAAGTGCAACCATTGCAAAGTTTGGATCTTTAGAAAAATTTATGCGTGAAAAAAAGATATGTCCAAGCACTTTATTCTTATCTTCTGCAACAAGTGAAAGTGTATAGGGGCAGTTTTCCCGTAAATTATCCACAAGAAGAGCCTCATCTGCACTTTCAAAGGCAGTACGTTGGAGCAGGTAAATAACATCAATATCTTCATTTATTTCTTTTCGTACAATCATGGTTTTCTCTTTGTTTGGCTATTGATTTTTGCGAGTATTCTAATAAAATTATCGTAAAAGAATATACTATAAAAGAAAAGAAACATAGCAAAAAATGCTCGTAAGATGAGAGCTTTTTATAAACTATTAAAGATTATATATTTTTTGCACATATATAAATTAATAGTGCGTAGGTTTCTTATGGAAAAAATAAGCATATATAAAATGAGTCACAATAAGCTCTTATAAATGAGCTACAAAATTGATAAATAAAATAAATAAATAAAATAAGTAAAATTGATAAGTAAAAGAAAAATTACGTTCTAATAATTAAATACAAATAGTAGCGAACATACTCGCTACTATTTGAAATAAAATATATGCATATTAATAAATGATATGAACATAAGCGTACTAGCGCATGAAAAAAATGTATGCAGACTAGCAAATAAGATAAATCTTAATAATTAACATTTAGAAAAAAATCCATGCTCATTGTTATTGCTGAACATATTTTTTATAATCTTCTGTTTTTTGTCCTTTTGCGATAGTAAAACCAAGCTCTAAACGCTCAAGTGATGCGTGTGCTAGTTTTACTTGTATTTTTTGTCCCATTCTATATGTTTTTCCTGTGCGCTCACCAACAAGTAATTGATGCTCTTTAAAGTAAC
>CAMQUX010000159.1 GCA_947037905.1 uncultured Desulfovibrionaceae bacterium
CGTTAAAAAAATGATAATACATAAAAAAAAAAGAAAGGAAAAGCCTTTCTTTTTTAGTATTTTGTAAGATAGCGTTAAATAGTTTTTACTCTTTTCCAAAGTTGGTCAACATTATCAATAAATTCAATGGATATTTTGTCTTGTAATTCTTTTGGAATATCTTCAAGATTTTTTTTGTTCTGAGTAGGAATAAATGCTTTAGTCATTCCAAGTCGAACAGCCGCAAGAATTTTTTCTTTAATACCACCAACAGGGAGTACCTTACCACGAAGAGCAATCTCGCCAGTCATTACAAGATTAGGATTAATGGGTGTTTTCGTAATAGCAGAACTAAGAGCTGTGAATATTGTTACTCCAGCAGATGGACCATCTTTTGGGGTCGCACCGTCTGGCACATGGATATGAATATCATTTGTGTCCCAAAAATCATCAGCTATTTTAAATTCTTTAGACCGAGCTCTAACAAGTGAAATTGCAGTTTGAGCTGATTCTTTCATTACATCACCTAGTTGTCCAGTAAGATGTAGTTTCCCTTTTCCAGGCATAGTTGCAACTTCAATATGCAACACGTCTCCCCCAACAGGAGTCCAAGCAAGTCCAAGAGTCACACCAGCTGGTAATTTCTTTTCTTTCTCATCTTCTTCGTAGCGAGGAATACCTAAGTATTCGTGTATTTTCTTCGCATCGAGCTTATAGGGAGGCTTAGCACCTTCTACTTTTAACCGTGCATTTTTTCTACATACATGCGCGATTTCGCGTTCTAAATTACGAAGTCCTGCTTCTCTTGTATATTCTTGAATAATAAGCGAGAGCATTTTAGGACTAAATTTTACGTCATTTTTTCCTAAGCCATTTTCTTTTATTTGCTTTGGAACTATATATTCCTGCGCAATAGCAAGCTTTTCTTGCTCTGTATAACCTGAAATACGAATAGTTTCCATGCGGTCAAGAAGTGGTCCTGCAATAGGGTCGAGTGTATTTGCAGTACATATGAACAGAATTTTTGATAAATCAAAAGGAACGTTTAGATAGTGGTCTGTAAAGTTTATATTTTGCTCAGGATCAAGCACCTCTAAAAGAGCAGATGACGGATCGCCTTGAAAACTTGTGGAAAGTTTATCAATTTCATCAAGCATTATTACAGGGTTACTTTTTCCACACTGTTTCAGCGCTTGAATGAGTTTTCCAGGCATAGCGCCAACATATGTTCTTCTATGTCCTCTAATTTCAGCTTCATCACGCATACCACCAAGGGATATGCGAAAAAATTCCCTTCCAAGGCTTTTTGCAATGGAGCGCCCAAGTGAAGTTTTACCAACACCAGGAGGGCCTACAAGACAAAGTATAGGGCTTTTAAGATTAGGGTTAAGCTTACGGACACTTAAGTAGTCTAAGATGCGTTCTTTTACTTTTTCAAGACTGTAATGGTCAGCATCGAGAACTTTCTTTGCTTTTACAATATCAAGTTTATCTTTCGAGAATTTTTTCCACGGAAGATCAATAAGCCAGTCAATATATGTGCGAGTAACAGTAGTTTCAGAAGAATCAGGGTGCATACTTTTTAAGCGTGCGAGCTGTTTATTTGCTTCTTTTTCAACATCAGCAGGCATTTTTGCTTTTGTTATGCTTTTAGCAAGCTCTTCCATTTCATTAACGGTATCTTCAGTATCGCCAAGTTCACGTTTGATAGCTTTTATTTGTTCACGCAAAAAGAAATCTTTTTGCGACTTATCCATGCTTTCTCTTGCACCATCATTAATATTTTGCTGTAAAAGAGCGACTTCAATCTCTCTTGCAAGATATGTATTCACTAGTTTTAAGCGTTTAACAGAATTTTGTGTTTCTAAAATTTTCTGCGCATCAGCCACTTTCATACGTAAATTAGCAACAATAAGATCCGCTAAATTTCCAGGATGATCAACAACCTGTAGCACGCCAATAATATCATTACTTGGAATACTATGTAGCGAGAGAAGTTTTTCACTTTGTTCTCTTGCAGAACGCATAAGAGCAGTGATAGTTGCATCGATTTTTTTTGGATCAATATCTTCTAAAGGAATAGTCACAGCGCTATGAAATTTTTTCTCAGCTGTGAAGTTTACTACTTTTGCACGTGAAACGCCTTGTATAAGTATTTTAAGTCTTCCATCAGGAAGTTTAAGCATACGTAGTACTTGAGCTATGGTGCCTGTTTCGTATATATCTTTCGCAGTTGGTTCGTCATTTAACTCATCTTTTTGAGACAGAACAAGTATATGCTTGTCTGTACGAAGAGCCGCTTCAATGGCCTCAATAGATTTTTCTCGCCCAACGTAAAGAGGAATAATCATGTAGTTAAAAACAACTATATCTCGAACTGGGAGAATTGGTAGTTCTTTTGGAAATGTCAGATTATGCAAAGGTATTTCTTCAGGAGAAAGGAAAGCTTTTGTAGTCTGGCTAGTTATGGAGGATCTTTTTTCAAAGCCATCACTTTCAAAATCATTTTTTTTGAGTCGCATGGCTTTAATGGGAGATTTTTTCTTTTTCAAGAGGAAATTCCTTTTAAATTAATGGTTATAGTATAACTGTTGTGAAATAATACATAAAAAAAATTTGACAAGGGGTAAATAAAAAAAAATTTCAAAAATAAAATGCAAATTGCTTTTTCTTATAAAAAAAGCTACTGTATCGTACTTATAAAGAGGACTTTTTCTTATATGATAAAAATATTTTATAGCACATTATTAACCGCATTAGTGTTTATTATAAATATATCCAGCGCCACAGCTCAAGAGCGAAATATTTTGCAACAGCCTGTAATGGGGCAATTACTTGCGGATTTAGAATCTAAAGGTTTTAAAAAAGAAGAACTAATAGCTATTCTAGCATTAGAGAAGTTTCAATACAACGAAAATCTAGCAAGAAATCGTATGGAGAATCTTTTAAATAGTAGCAATAACAATAATTCTCAAAAAAATCTTGGCTGGAAAAATTTTTTTACAGCAGATTATTTTAAACCGCAATTATTATGGCAAGCATTTGAATATTATAACGCAAATAGAGAGCTTTTTTTAGCCATTGAAAAGAAATTTCAAGTTTCCCCTCAAGCTATTTTGGCTATATATTTGGTAGAATCGAAATTAGGAACAGAAAAAGGCGATTATTTAGCTATTAACGTACTTTTATCATATGTTCTCTCGAGCAAATATTTACAAGAAGAAGTGCTTAGTGAAAAATTAGCAAAGAATAAAGAACAAGAACAATGGCTACTTGAGAAAATAGATAGTCGTGCAAAATATTTTTATAAAGAGCTCATAGCACTACTCATATACGCAAAAGAAATGAACAGAGACGTTTATACTTTCACATCTTCTGTTTCAGGCGCTATAGGGTTTTGTCAATTTATGCCAAGTAATATTGCGGTATACGGTGCAGATGCTAATAATGATGGTCTTGTAGATGTGTATACAAAAGAAGATGCACTTGCGAGCATTGCGAAGTATTTACAGATGCACGGCTGGAAAGAAGGTTTATCAGAAGAAGAATATGAGTCGGTTTATTTTTCTTATAATAATTCAACTACCTACGCTCAAGTTATAAGACTACTTGCAGAATCTTTTAATACTTTTGCACACTAACTCAGTAAGGCAGTAAGGCAGTAAGGCAGTAAGGCAGTAAGTAGTAAGGCAGTAAGTAGTAAGGCAGTAAGTAGTAAGGCAGTAAGTAGTAAGGCAG
>CAMQUX010000160.1 GCA_947037905.1 uncultured Desulfovibrionaceae bacterium
GCTTGCAACAATTCCTCTCTTTTGTGCGTCAAATTTCAACAGAAGAGAATAATCTTTTAGACGTGCTCGATTTAGAACAGTCCATAAAAAACTATGCAGATTTACTCGGTATTTCTCCAGACGTCCTTCGCTCAAAGCAAGAGCTTATGGCGATTCGTAAACAAAGAGCAGAGGAAATGAAAATGGCGCAGATAACAAATTTATCTGAAAAATATATGGATAAATTAGGCGGGACTTTAGAAAAATAGCTAATAAAATAGTTAAAAGTAATAGCTAAGAAAAATAAGCTAAGAAAAATAAGCTAAGGAAAATACGGTAAGGAAAATAAAATACTATTAAGGAAATTTTTCTTTAATACAGAGAGGGATATACATGTATTTAGTTCAAGAAAAAAAGGAAATAGAACAAAGGCAAGGAAAAGATAGCGAGCAGTCCAACGCAAAAATAATGGAAAGGTATATATCGTTGCAAGAAGAGCTGACTCTTTTTTGCAAAAGCCTAAAACAGCGTAAAGAAAAAGCAGCTATTGATACTGAAAATGGAAAGGGCGTAGTACACACTACAAAGGAGTATCTTGTAGAGCTCCACGAAAAATATTTTCAGCATTTGACCCTTGCAGAGAGAGAAATATTTTCACAGATTTTTAATACAATGAAAGAAAAAGTTTTCGCTTTTGCACAGAGCTATGAAGAGGAGCAAAAAAAGATTTGGGAGCAAAAAGTTTTTTCAAAAACGCTTCTTTTAGAAAAGAATAAGTATTTTCAAGCAAATACAGATAGTGAAAAAGCAAGAATTGAAAGAAGTATTTTAGCCCTTTACGTGCAATCAACTAAGGAAGAGGTTCTCACAAAAAAGGAAAGAAAAGAAAAAATAAAAGCCTTACAAATAACTCTTTATAAAGAAGATATCTTTTTTGCTTTTGAAGAAGAAAATAGTATAAAAATAAAATATTTACAAAAAAAATATAAAGATGATTTAAAAGACGAAGATTTAAAAGCACAAGGAAAGAAATTAGCTCTTTTAGAAAAAAAAGAAGAAAGTAGAAGAAGCCAAGATATTAATTTTATAGAAAATTTCTATTCGTCTGCCTATAAAAAAGCTGAGAAAGAATTTTTTCTAACAGGAAAGGTTACAGAATTTTTAGCGTTAAATAAATACTTACTAGCTAGTCAGGCGTATGATAAATCACAGCGTGTATTAGAAAGAATAGATTTCTACCTAAACTATAAAAGTCTTTTTCATTATATGCGAACAGTGCCATTACAAAATGGAGCACGAAGTATTTTAGCAGAAGGTGAACTAGAAAACTGGTGCAGAGAAGAAGATAAAGAGGCTTTAAGACAGTGGGAAGATAAAATACATAATTACCGAATACTTGCACGAGATGCTGATCCTGTTAAATTTTTTGCAAAAGAGGTGGAAAAAGTTCAACAAGAGCAAAGAGCATTTTTCCAAACAGAAATGACAAGAGAGGAGCAAATACACACCGCAGTAAGTTTACAAAAGGCATCAGGAATGCAAGAGGATGAGTTGCGAGTACTTTCTTTAGAAGAAAAACGAACGTGGCAAGCTCAATATGCAAACGCTCCAGTAAAAGAACAGCAAGGCTTATTAAATAATCTCCAATTAGAATTTGGAAAGTATGTGCAAAATGTAGTAAAAGAGCTTGAGCTTTGTAAAAGCACCGTATTTTTTATGGAACTTGCACTTGCAGAGCCGTTTTTTCTTAATCTTCTTACTTTAAAAAAGGAAACTGCAGATAATATAAGCACAAAAGTTACTCATAATGAAGAAGATATTAAAATTTTACAAAATAGCTTAGTAGAAAAGAGTCAATTACTACAATACACACAAATAATGCGTGAAGAATTTCCTTTTGAAGAATGCTACGCAGACTTTGATAGTGCTATAAAGCACGATATGCAAATGTATGCAGCGTATAAAGGAAACGATAAAACCATTCGTGATTTCGAAAATTTTACTCGTATTGTAATAGATAAAGATATGTTTTTGTATATACCAAAAAAACATGGAACAAAGGATATATCAGTAAATTTTGTGCAAGATGAGCTCCGAAAAAAAGCAGCAATGTTTTTAGATAAAAAAATGAAACAAGGTGAGAATATTTGGATAAATCAAGATGCGTATAGCTTTGTACTTGTTGAAAAAACAACAAAAAAAGAGTTAATAAAAGATGCAGCCATGTGTGTTTATTCTATTTTAAAAGGCTAAAATAGGAGCGTCGAATTTAAAAATATTTTGATTTTGCTTTTGAACGATAAATTTCTGATAAGTATATTTTCTAATAAGTATGTTTTTTAAAGTAGTTATTTATTTTAATCACTCATCTTGATTGCTTATTTAAAATAATTATCACAATTGATTATTTGAAATATCTAAACTGTTAATTTTATTTGTTATTTAACTAATTGCCTTACTGTTTATTTTAACTAATAATCTTAATGATTGCCTAGTTTATTAAAAACCCTCTCAGAATAGAACATTTCTGGGAGGGTTTATTATTTTGTTTTAAAAAATATCAGGAAGTGGCATCAGACGTACAAAAGCATGGAGAGGTATTTTCTTATATTATTAAAAAATAGTATAAAAGAAGTACAAGAAATAGCACTGAACATATAAAGGCATAGCGATAATATTTATTTAAGCATTAAAAAAGAAGCACAAGAAACGAAACACCAATGGCAGCAATAACACCAACCATGATATTTGGAAAAATACTACTAAAAATAACTGCTGCAAAAAAACCTAAAAAAGAGGCTAATCTTTCATCTGCAATGGCTGTAAATACATCAGGAAAAACAAGAGCAGAAAGAGCCGCATAGGGAACAGCTCGTAAGAATAAATGCGCACGAGGAGAAAGATTGAGTTTTGACATGCACGGAAAAGATAAATATCTCAGCAGATAAGTGATAATCGCCATACCAATAATGATAGTGTAAATATAACTATTCATGATTATTCTCGTTTATTTTATTTTTCTTATCTTGTTTATTTTGCTCATCTTGCTCATTTTCTTTATTTACTCTATTTCTCTTATGAGTTGTGTTTTCCCCATTATTTTTATTTATTTCATTATTTTTGTTACTGCTTGTACTAATAATAGTTCTTTCAGTTTCCTCTATTTTTGCACTCTCTTCATTTATTATACTTATTATGCTTATCTCATTTTCGTGGCTTGGTTCAGATATTTCAGATTGCTTATGGTTAATTTTGCTCTTGTTATTTATATTTTCCCCATTTTTTCCACAATCGTCACTTTCTTTGCTCTGTATATTTTCTCTATACACTTCAGTATTTTTACTTTCTCCACAATATCCACAATCTTCATTATCCTCATTATCCTCATGCTTTTCATTTTCACGGAGACTCTTTTTTTCAAAATGTTCCAAAATGAAAATACCTGCGGTGCTTGCAAGTAAGATGCTCACAATAATACTCCACCCAGCAGGGAGAAAGTCTAAGTATTTTAAAATACTATTAAAAATAGCAGATAAAAGAGCAATGAGTGTGTAGGCGAGGGAGTTTTTTATAATAGGAACAAGTATGGCAATAAACATTCCATAAAGTCCCATAATCATAGCTTTATTTAATGTTGGAGGGAAAGTTTCGCCAATAAGATAGCCAAAAATAGTGCCAGCAATCCAGCCAAAGTAAGAGACTAAAACAAGCGCGAACATAAACTGTTTAG
>CAMQUX010000161.1 GCA_947037905.1 uncultured Desulfovibrionaceae bacterium
CGTATTTGTTTTAATTTAATATCATTTTGTGCATCAAAAAAATCAAATAAAGAGCCAAAAGTACTTTGATTAAGTGATACAGCAAGAGAGTTAATAGAAAAATCTCTTCTGGAAAGATCTCGTTTAATAGAAGAATTTTCTACAATTGGTAATGCCGCTGGTGATTCGTAATACTCTAGCCTAGCCGCAGCAATATCTATACGCAACCCGTCCGGCAAAATAAGCAGTGCTGTTTGAAAATTCTCATGAGGATAGACTTTTCCGCCTAATTTTTTCTGTACAGTACGGGCAAACTCTATAGCATCGCCTTCAACAACTAAATCAATATCTTTATTTTCTTTTGCATCAAGTAGTAAATCTCTTACAAACCCGCCAACAACATAGCACGATATAAGGCTTTCGTCTGCAATAGTAGACATAGTATTAAGTAGCAAGAACGTTTCTGGTGCTAGTTTATGTTGTAAAAGAGGTGTAATATTTTTTTGTTTTTTCTTATCTATTTTCTTTTCAGATATTTTTGCATTTTCTTGGATAAAAAGCTTAATAAGATCTGTTTTTGAAACAACAGCAAAAAGCAATCCATTTTTTAAAACAGGTATGAGTTTTTGCTGTTTCTCTAAAACAAGGCTAAGAGCTGTAAATATATCATCTTCTTCTGTAACCGCTGCAAAATCATCTTGCATATAGCTTACAACAGGCTCCCTTGCAAGGTTATGATGTAGTGCGAGAACAGCTACTTTAAAGTTAATAATACCAATACACACAGAAGATTCTGCCGTATCAGTGACGGGCAAAGCCTTTAGCCGAAAGCGTTCCATAAGAGTATGTGCATCACCAATATTTTTGCTCGAATCGATACTAATAACTGGTTTAGTCATAATACTAGCAATTGAGCCAAAAGATTCAATATGACTATGAAAAAGTGGAATAAGTGATTGAATGACTTCTTCAAAAGTTTGATTTTTAACACTTGCAGATGCAGCCTGAGCATGCCCGCCACCGCCGAATACTTTACATATCGCATTAACTTGTAGATGAGGGGATTTAGAACGAGCGATGATATGAATTTTATCCTCCATAGCACCCAACAGAAATAAACCATCTGCAGCGCTTAAGTTCATAAGCTCTTGTGCTAGATCTGCAAAATTTGCAATAAATTCTGTAGCGGATATTTTTGCAACAGCGATCCGTAAATTTTTTATATTATAATAGCTAATATTTTCTAAAAGTTTAGCAAGTAGCGCCACTTGCTCTGCTGCGAGTGAGCGATTAATAACTTTATTTATTTTTGAAACATCGAGTCCATTCTCTAATAACCAACTTGTGGCTGAGAAGTCTTTTTTCGTAGTGGTATTAAAGGTAAACGAGCCCGTATCTTCATATATACCGAGTGCGATAAAGCTTGCTATATCTGGCGTAAGAGAAATATTCTTCTCTTTTAAGAGTGCGCAAATAATTGATGTGGTAGAGCCAATTTCTTCTTGGTACAGCACATCAAAAGTGAGATCATTTTCTGAGATCGGGTGATGATCATAGCCGTGCAAAATAATATTTGGGAGTTCAAAAAGAGCATCAATATGAGCTACACGGTGTTTTTGTTTTGTATCGCATATAACGACTGTGCTAATATTTTTTAAGTCTATATTTTTAAGAGATTCAAAAGGAAATTGGCTTAATACGTTCAATACAAAGGGGTGAGAGAGATTTTTATCTTGCGAAAAAGGATGAATAAGCACAGCATCTGGATAGAGAAAAGATGCTGCAACCATTGAACATATAGCATCAAAATCTGCATTAGCATGGGCAGTTATGATAGTTCTTGATATATTATTTTCATTCATCTTATAAGAGTACTAAAAAAAACAAAAAATAGAAAGTAAAAAAAATCACAAGCTATATATTATTTTTGAGAAAATGGCTTATATAAATAATCAGGGGGGTATAGAATGGAAAAGAAGATAGTTTTTTTCACCTTCTTTTTTGAGGATAATAACTCGTTTGACAAGAGCTAAAAAAACATCAAATTGAAAAGGGACGTAAAATCAAATAATTTAGTATTAGCATTTCTGTTATTAGTATTTCATTTAACTAAACTATGTAGTTTTTCTTAATATTATTAGATATATTAAATATATAAGATCAATATGTAGTTCTTGGATGATATTTTCTATGTAATTCTTGGAGTTTTCCTGATTGTACATGTGTATATATTTCGGTAGCTGTAATATCTGCATGTCCGAGTAAAATTTGGAGTGTTCGTAAATCTGCACCACCTTCAAGCAAGTGAGTAGCAAAGGAGTGTCTGAAAGTATGCGGGTAAATATTTTTTTGTATATTTGCTAAAATTGCGTATTTTTTAACAAGTTTCCAGATTGCTTGCCTTGAAAGAGCCGTACCGGAGCGATTAAGAAAGAGAAAATCAGATTTAGGTTTAAAGAGTTCTCGAGAGGTTGATATATAGGTGTTCAGCTGTCCACAAGCGAAAATATGCAAAGGAACAAGTCGTTCTTTAGCACCTTTTCCAAAAACTCTCAAAAGTCCGACATGTGGGTCATAATCAACAAGTGCAATATTTATAAGCTCTGACACTCGTAACCCAGAAGCATAGAGTAGCTCTATTATATTTCTATCTCGCACCGCAAGTTTTCCCTCTAGTGGGATACTTGCAAATATATCTTTAATTTCATTTTGTGACATAAAAAGTGGCAGATTTTTATCTAACTTAGGTGTTTCAATAAGGATAGTAGGGTTTACGGATAAAGACTCTCTATCGCATAAAAAGCTAAAGAATCCTTTAAAGCTAGCAATATGACGTGCAACAGATTTTTGGCAAAGCTTGTGCTTATAAAGTGAATTAATATAAGCGAGAATAGTGAGTTCATCTACTTTTGATGGAGAAGAAATATGCATTTTATCAAGGTATAGAGCTAAAAATTTTAAATCGTTATCGTAAGCATAGATAGTATTTTTACTCAGTCCTTTTTCTATAAGTAAAAAGGATAGATACTTTTTAATAGGTGCAGTAAAGGCCAATTCAGGGTCAACCTTATTATCTAAAGCGAAATTTTCCATATACAACCTATAATTAAAAATAAGGATGAAGTAAAGACTAGACTAAGTATCAGTTTTTTTTAATGATAATATAACGCTATTGGTTAAAATAAAATAGAACTAAGCAAGGTAAAAATAGATAGATTATTCATACAGAATATATAGTATATAAATAGTAATATTTTTTATTCTCTATTTCAAAGTTTACATAATTTACATTATGAGTGTTACATTGTAAAGATAATACTCAAGATGTATTCTGTATTTGCTATCATAAATACTTATTAACTCATAGCTTATGTGTACTCAATTAAAATTCTAATGTATTATAAAAGATATCCATATAACCTTAATTATTGGTTATATGGATATCTTATTAAACATTTTTTATAAGTTTTATTTTTAGTAATTTTATTCATGTTCTTATTATATTTTGTTAGAAGCTTACGCCTGTATAGTTTGCTGTTGAAAATACTGAATCTGTTGTTATTATATTTTCTCCAGTATTTACGTCTATATCAATGTTTTCAATGTCCATCTATTCATGTTCTTATTATATTTTGTTAGCCATTATTTACTTAGCTAGTTATATTACCTTATTCTCTACTAAAAACGGAAATCGTAACTAAAGTTCACACCCCAAGGTATAA
>CAMQUX010000162.1 GCA_947037905.1 uncultured Desulfovibrionaceae bacterium
CTAACTCTCTAAATTCTTCTATGGAAAGCTCTTTATGCTGAAAAAATACATCTTTTCCTGTAAAATACCACTGTAATACTGCTTTATGGTATAAAGTATAAATTTCATCTGCAAAATGATCCGGACTACCATCTTTTCCCATAAGCTCTTTTGTTATTTTAATCCTCGAAAAAACTGGGCAATTAAATGTATCTTGTACTTTTAATATATTCTGCTTCTTTTTAGTCTCATAATCAAGACCAAAAGGAAAAGGAATAGATACAAACTTTATTGAAGGATTAATTTGAAACATCCACTGCATAATTCTATTATAATTCACAGCAACTTTACCGATAGATATTCTAAGCCTAGGTTTCAAATAAATATCTTTCCCTCCTGAACTGTCATATGGAAAAAAATAAATACAATTTGTATATGGTGGTGGAAAACCTGTATAATATGAGATGTTACGAAAATCTGATATTGGACCAAATAGTATTAAGTCAGAGTTTAAAATATGAGTTTCCAACTCTTTTAATCTATCTGGGTGCTGATAGTAACAGTGAAATCTATTTGGAGTATGCCTTGCAGAATAGTATTTTTGTGCAATTTCTGGCAATAGAGAATATTTTTTATCTATTACAATATCACAAAACTGCTGACTAGACCAACCTAAAAAATCTAAGCTATATGAAACTTCCACCTCACTCGCACTATTTTGCAAAAAATTAGAACTTAAAAAAGTATCTGAACTGTTATATTTTTCAGTATTTGGAAATGCATCTTTTATCACTGACCTTAAAAAACATGAGCCAAATCCGCCTATTGTTATCTTCTTTTGTTCTTCTAATTGTTCATTTCCCGCAAGCTCAAATACGTCATTTTTTTCTTTTAACGCATGAGCCCCTACAGGATTTTCTTCCTGTAGATGCCTATATGCTTCTACTTGCTCTAATTCTTGTTTATACTCCATCTAATTTCTCCCCAACATTCTCTGAGAGAGAGGCACAAAGTGCACGAGAGAATTTTTCTCAGGCAAATTTTGCATGAAATCTAATGATTTTTGTTGCATAAAAAGTCCTTATTATATTTTTTTTAAAATTTATGTGCTCAAATGGAAAATCGAAAAATTAATATCTTATTTATCACTTCTTAGTAGTCATAATTCCAGCTAAAAACTATATACTTATGTACAGTCTTTATGATATTTTATCCTAAATACTATCTAGGACACAAAAAAGCATGCTTCAAAGAAAAAAAATTTCCGTACAAGGACAAGTACAAGGCGTTGGATTTCGTCCTTTTATATATACTCTTGCGCATGAACTTATGCTTTCTGGTTTCGTACTCAATGATACGTATGGTGTTATTATCGAAATACAAGGCGAGTCGTGTAAAATAGAAAATTTTCTTAGCTCGCTCAAAATAAAACTCCCACCACTTGCAAAAATCACAGAACAACATTGCCAAGATATTCCACTTATTGATGCCGAAAATACTTTTGATATTTTAGAAAGCACCGGAAATAACAACGAAAATATTCTCATTAGCCCTGATACTGCACCGTGTGAAGATTGCATAAGTGATATCTTTGATGCTGAAAATCGGCGTTATCTGTACCCATTCACTAACTGCACAAACTGTGGGCCTCGCTATACAATCACAAAAAATTTGCCCTACGATAGAATAAATACTTCCATGGTGTGCTTTGCTCTTTGTGAAGAGTGTATGAGCGAATATCAAAATCCAAAAGATAGACGTTTTCACGCACAACCTAATGCTTGCCATACTTGCGGACCTCAGGTTTATTTTCAAAACCACGATAAAAGTATTTATGCAGGAAAAGCGGAAAAAGCAGAAAAAAATAACGCTTTTAAACTCGCTGTAAAAAAATTACAAGAAGGCTATATCCTTGCAGTAAAAGGACTTGGAGGTTTTCATCTTGTATGCGATGCCACTAATGAAAATACTTTGCAAATACTACGCCAAAGGAAAAATCGCCAGCACAAGCCTTTTGCGGTTATGGTGAACGAGCTTGATTTTGCTCCTTTTCCGCTAAATGATTACGTACATGTTTCAAATGAAGAACAGAAACTACTCCTTTCTAAAGAACGCCCTATTGTGCTTTTAGAAAAAAAAGAGGCACAAAATTATTTTGCACCGTCCATCTCGCCAAATGCCACAAATATTGGGATTATGTTTCCAGCTACGCCACTGCATCATATACTTTTTCATTATATAAATCAGAGCGCTTGGAGAAATCCAGCCCTTGTCATGACCTCTGCCAATACTTCAGGAAATCCTTTAGTGCTTGGAAACAGAGAAGCGCTGCACGAGCTAGAACATATTGCAGATTTTTTTCTGTTACATAACAGAGATATCCTCACCCGCGTTGATGATTCTGTTCTCTGCCATCTGCCAAAAACAAACGAAACGCTCTTTTTTAGACGTGCAAGAGGATACGTGCCAGCGCCTATTTTCTTGCCAAAAGACCTCCCACAAACCCACTCTGTTCTCGCATTTGGTGCTGATTTGAAAAATACAATAACGCTCACAAAAAACGCCCAAGCGTTCACCTCGCAACATATTGGCGATTTAGAAAAAATTAAAACCGCAGACTTTCAAACAGAAACATGCGAGCACTTACAAAAAATTCTGCACACAAAACCAACTCTCATCGTGCATGATTTACACCCACAGTTCATAAGCACGCAAAAAGCAAAACAATTCGCAAAAGAAAAGAATATTCCCACCCTTGCTCTGCAACATCATAAAGCGCATATATTTTCCGTGCTTGCAGAAAACAACTTTCAAGGAAAAACTCTCGGACTTGCCCTCGATGGAACAGGGCTCGGAGATGATAATACTCTTTGGGGTGCGGAATGTTTTCTAATAGACACAAAAAACTCTCTCTGCAACCGACTAGCAACCGCAACTGCGTTTCCGCTCCTAGGTGGTGATGTTGCGATAAAAGAACCTTGGAGGATTGCTGAAGCTTTCCTAGCTCTTCATGCTCCACAGTTCCCAACGCACCTTCGCCCTTGGTTTCAGAAACAAAAAAATCTCCTGCCCGTTTTCTCACAGGCGCTCAAAAAAAATATCAATACTATCTATTCCTCAAGCTGTGGCAGGTTATTTGATCTCGTATCAGCGCTACTAGGGCTCACTCTTAAAATATCCTACGAAGCACAAGCTGCTATTTTACTCGAAAATATACAAAATAAAAGCGATTCAAAAGAATTCTATAGCGCGCAAATAGTATACAGCAAAAATATGTACATAGTACAAACAGAGCAGATAATTCTGCAAATTCTAACCGATATACAAAGTAATATCGCGCCAGAGACCATAAGCAAAAAATTTCACAACTCGCTCATTATAAGTTACACAGAGCTTATAAAAATACTCGCAGAAAAAACAGACTGCAAAAACATAGCCCTCTCTGGTGGCTGTTTGCAAAATAAAACACTCGCACAGGCTCTGCCACTTCGCCTAAAAGAAGCAGGGTTAAATGTGCTCACTCACAAACAATTACCACCAAATGATGCTTGCATATCACTCGGGCAAGCCTATTACGCTCTATTGCAATAATTTATTTAGCAAAACTTTTTTTATTTTTGTTTTTTTATGAGGGGGAGAGAGGGCAAAATTTAAAAATTTTTCCCTCTCTCCCCCTCATACTCCCCCTCTCTCCCTTTCAAACTTTTCGACAGGTC
>CAMQUX010000163.1 GCA_947037905.1 uncultured Desulfovibrionaceae bacterium
GTTCATGGTTATAATCATCCAAAATTAAATAAAGCAATACATGAACAAGTAGAAATCATGAGCCATGTTATGTTTGGCGGTATCAATCACTTAGCAGCAAGTGAGCTTGGTAAAAAACTTTTGGAGATTGTACCGAGTAATTTAGAGCATATTTTTCTAAGTGATTCTGGCTCAATTTCCGTTGAGGTGGCGCTTAAAATGGCTCTACAATACCAAGTAGCCATGGGTAAAAAAGAAAAAAATCGTTTCCTCACTGTAAAAGGCGGATATCATGGTGATAGCTTTGGGGCGATGTCTGTTTGTGACCCTGAAAACGGTATGCATCATCTGTTTCAAGGATTTATCCCAAGCCAGTTCTTTGTGGAGCGCCCAAGTTGTGGGTTTTATGAACCTTTTAACGAGGGTTCCACAAACGACTTAGAAGCCTGCTTTAAAGAAAATGCTCATAAAATTTCAGCGTGCATTATTGAGCCAGTACTACAAGGTGCTGGCGGTATGTGGATGTATCATCCTTTATATCTTAAAAAACTCCGTGAACTATGTACGCAGTATGATGTGTTGCTTATTCTTGATGAAATCGCCACAGGCTTTGGGCGAACAGGGAAAATGTTTGCCTGCGAATGGGCTGGCATTCAGCCTGATATTCTGTGTATAGGGAAGGCACTTACTGGCGGATACATGAGCCTTGCTGCGACTCTTTGCACAAAAGAAATAGCTTATGGAATATCAAGTGGCGAAAATGTTTTTATGCACGGTCCAACTTTTATGGGGAACCCTCTCGCATGCAGCGTTGCACTTGCAAGTATTGAACTTTTGCTCGAATCTTCTTGGCAAGAAAATGTACTGCGTATTGAGCAAATACTCAAAGAAGAGCTATTACCGGCTAAAAATCTAGCAAGTGTAAAAGATGTGCGCATTTTAGGAGCAGTTGGAGTTCTTGAAATGAAAAAAATACTCCCGCAAGCAGTACTACAAGAGTTTTTTGTACAACACGGTGTTTGGATACGCCCTTTTGGAACGCTCCTTTATATTATGCCTCCTTATATTATGCCTGCAACCGAGCTTAAAAAACTTTGCCAAACTCTCTGTCTTGCAGCAGAAACACTCTATTAATGCAAAAAAACTCTATTAATCTTGTTTTTTCTATGCTGTTTATTTCTTGGATAAAATATCTCTATTAGAATTTATCCTTATATGCTTAACATATACAATGTATTTTCTGTATAAAAATATCTTATCGTACTCTATTTAAAAGGATTTTTTCATGTTCTATTTTATTTCTGGTTTAGTTTTATTTATCGTTCTCATGGATTTTTTACGCAAACAACCATTAATAAGAAAATATATGCCCACAACCCATGGACAGAAAATTGTATCCATAAGCCTAATGATTATTATAGCTATTACAAGTGCCGTTCTGATTTTTGAACTAACAGAAATAGAACCACCGCTGGTGATATTTTATTTTCTCTCGAGTTTATTTTTATTTATAGCTCTTCTCGATTTTCTACGCAAACAGCCGTTAATAAAAGAATACGTGCTTGCTGGACAGCGTCAGAATATTTTTTTCGTAAGCCTATCACTTCTTGCATCTATTGTTGGTGGCTCTGCACTTCTTGGGCAGACTGATTTACGAGTTGCTCTTATTTGGTACGCATCTTGTGCTTTTGGGCTTATCTGTTTAGGCTTTTTTCTTGCCAAAAAAGTTCGTGTGGCAGGTGTTGCTACTCTTGCAGAAATGGCAACGCTGTTTTTTCCAAGTACTAGCAGACAAGTTATTGCTATAATTGTATTTATCGTCTGGACGGGCATCACAGCTGCTCAATTTGTCGCCTGTGGAACAATCGTTGAGAGGCTCACTCCATTTTCAGCAGAAAACGCCATTGTAATCTCTGCAATTCTCATCACAAGCTATACGCTTTTAGGCGGGCAGAATTCTATCATCCGAACCGATGCCATACAGTTTATAATTATACTCACAACGCTTCTAGCTATTTGTATTTATTTATACACAAGTGCAGATACAAAAGGTGCTACGTATTCTCTTGATCTTTTCACAAATTTTCCAACTACAATAGATATTACACCTATTAATATTCTCTATTTTGTGGTGATACTTGGTGGTTCTTATTTTGTCTGTCCGTTACTGTTCTCACGTCTTTTTGCTGCTAAGGACGAAGTAATAGCAAGAAATTCTGTGTTTATATCAGCTGGCGGATATATGGTTATAGGGCTTCTTATCTTTCTAATAGGTGTGTGGGCAGTAAATTTTGGCGACGCAACTCAGGCGAGCCTCTTACATAAAATCGTGCCAGTTCTGCCACCATGGCTATATACTCTTTTCTTTGTGGCTCTTTTTTGTGCCATAATATCTTCAGCAGATTCTTGTCTTATGACTGCTGCAAGTACTGTTGAGCTTGATTTAGTACAAGGAAAAAGTGTTCTGCGCATTCGTTTTTTCATTTTCCTATCAGGTTTTCTTTCTCTTATGATAGCACTACTTTCTAAAGATATTATCGGTCTGCTTCTTGCTGCAAATAATATTTTCTCCGCAAGTGTAGTATATCCTGTAGCGGTCGGACTTTTTGCCTATGGACGAAAAGCTATAAACAAACAGATTTTATTTACCGCTATGTGTGTTGGGGCTATTTTTGGGCTTTGTGCGAGTATTATCTCATTTATACCAAGCATACCAGAAGCGTATCCACTTTTTACAGAAGAAAATATAAGTCTTTTTGCCACAGGACTAGCTCTTATAATTTCTTTACTTGCTCTTTATGTGCCAGCTAAAAAAATAACAGAATAGAAGAAGAAGAAGAAGAAGAAGAAGAAGAAGAAGAAGAAGAAGAAGAAGAAGTGATGATTATTATTATTCTTGAAGAGTAAAAATACATCTTGTTATTAACACTTAAAAGCTCTGATATTATGAACAATATACATCTTGTTATTAACAACTTAAAAATTCTGTTCTTACTCATTTAAGAGCTTATGTAAAATAAAAGAGCAAGGAAATATCCTTGCTCTTTTATTTTACATATCAATATATAAACTCAGTATTCTGTTTAGTTCTAGTAGTTTTTTATTCTCTATTTTACTTTTTACTACAATCGCTACAGATACCGTATAGGTACATTTTATGGCGTGTTAGTTGAAAGTTATGTGCTTTTGCAACTTTCTCTTGTGCAGATTCGATTGCAGCGTCTAAAATTTCTATATTCTTATTACATTTTTCGCAAATAAGATGATCGTGATGTTCTTTTCCGTATCCAAGTTCATAGCGAGAAACACCATCTGCAAAATCAACAACATCTGCGATACCAGAATCAATAAGAAGTTTTAAAGTGCGGTATACTGTTGCTTGTCCAACTGATGGGTCTTTTTCTTTTACTTTAAGATATAATTCCTCGGGTGAATAATGTTCTTTAGATTCTAAAAAAACATCTAAAATAGTATTTCGCTGCGAAGTTACTTTAAGGCGTTCTTTTACAAGAAACTCAGCAAAAACTTCTTGAGGATTTTTCATAAAACAGGCTCCCATTTACAATAAAAACATATATGTTAAATAATCATTAATATTACTTACGTAGTAAAATAAAAAAATACTCAAAGTAAAAGTAATCAATATCATCTAAATATAGAAA
>CAMQUX010000164.1 GCA_947037905.1 uncultured Desulfovibrionaceae bacterium
ATCCACGCCACTTGCGCCCGCTACCATGTTCTTAATAAATTTTTCATGCCCTGGAACATCAAATATAGCAAGGCGGTCTTTCTCGTTTAAATCCAGATACGCAAAACCTAGCTCGATTGTTATGCCTCTTTTTTTCTCCTCAAGAAGTCTATCGCAATCTGTGCCTGTTAATGCTTTTATAAGAGATGTTTTCCCGTGGTCAACATGTCCTGCTGTGCCCATTATAACTGCCATATCTGTTCCTTGTTGCGTGCGATAAAAGAGAAGAATTTATGAGTTTTATTTATGATAATTTTAGAAACTATGCTTTTTATGAACGGATAGACTGTTTTTTTGATATCTGGCTTTGCTATATCTAATTTTGTTATATCTGGTTTTGCTATATCCAGTTTTATTCATAGATATTAGGTATTTATTAAAATCTAGTGTATGTTTTGCGATTAGAATTTTACTAATAGTTTATAAATAAGGAGATACTAGGAATATGTGCATTTAGCATCTATTTAGTAGGTGTTAGCGCATATTTTTAATATAGTTCTTAAACATATTTCTTAGAGCTTGGACTCATAGAGTTTATCAGGATTAGGAATTTAAAAGCTGTAATCACTGGGGGTAGTTTGGTGCTACATGCATATATATTTTATTTATATGCTAAAATAAATCTAAAAAAATCTAAAAAAATCTTATTTTTCGTATCGCATGTATTGTCTTAGCCATGCTTTATCCCACCATGTTGTTGGGTCAATAGCAACACCGTGGACTATTATTTCAAAATGCACATGGTCGCCGCCTGTTAATCCAGAAATACCAGTTTTGCCGATGAGAGCACCACGTTCAACAGTGTCGCCAACTTTTGTTAGCATTTTGCTCATATGCCCGTAGAGGGTTTGTAGCCCTAGCCCGTGATCGATAACAACCGTATTGCCATAAATTCCAAGATCGCCGGCGTAGATAACTTTTCCACTATTTGCAGCAGGTATATCCGCATTTTTAATGCTTACTAAATCAAGCCCAAGATGTCTTTGTTTATCTATGATTTTTTCTTCAAAGAAATAGGAGCGTGTGTCTGCAAAATAGCCTCGGATATTATGGTTTGGTAGTGGCATAAATGTGCCTTCCCAAAGAGGGCTTGTGGCAGTTTGCTCGCTGAGTTTTTTGAGGGTTTCTCTGTTTTCTGCACGAGTATGCCCGTTAAGTATAAGATACATTTCTAAATACTCAGTACCAGTTGGAAAGCGTTTTATGAAATCGGGCATTTTTTTATTGAGAAATTTGTTTGTGACAAAAATTTTATCTGGCGGAAAAGTAGTCGCCTGTGAAGGTATAAGTAAATCTGTGATGCTTGTATTTCCAGCATTATCTACTGCATAGAGTTTTGGTTTAAATTCTTTTGGGCTAAGTAGCCAGTGCTGTGGTAAAATAAGCAGATAGAGTCCATTTTCTTGAAGAAAAGCAGGATACGCCTCATCATTTACTCTCACATACGCTTCTTTAGTATCTTTAGATGCAGAGAACTGTAAGATGGTCGCATTACCTTGTATAATTTGCGGATTTTTTTTAAACAGATGTACAGTAGGTGCAGTAATATCGAGCAAGTATTTGTTATTTATTCGGGTAAATCCCTTGTGTCCAATAGGGTAATAAGAAGTGTCTTGAGCCGTAACATGTAGGGATATTTCCCCTTGTTCAAGAGGATAATCTTTTAGCGGTATAGATAATTTAAAGGAGTTTTTAAGAATATTTTTTTTACTAAAGGAGTATACAGTTTTTTTATTTTGAATAATTTTAATGATAATACTTTCTAGCGGGGATTTATCGGTAATATTAATGAGTAGTTCGGTATTTTGATTTAAGAGTTCAACCTCAGGCAGAATGGAAATTTTAGGTGCGTTGTTATCGTACAAGAAAGCGCATAAAATAGCTGCAAGAGCTATAGTAGAGATGATAGTCGAAAAATAAAATAAAACTTTTTTCATGATAATATTCCTTTAGATTTTTTAAATATATTCAAAAAAAAAGAAATATGCAAGTTGATAAATGAAAAAATATGGGCATTTAGATGGTTAACTTGCTTATACTTAAAAGTTGCGATTGAATTAAAAATATAATAAGAATTGACCTTAAAATAAAAGCTAAGATTGACTTTAGAAAGAAGAGAGTATAAGAATAGATAAGTTTATAATATGCTTTTTAAAGCATGATAAGTTGAAAATAATAGGCAAAAGTTATTTTTAATAACAGAAAGAAGTATATATTTAAAAAGTATGCTTAAAAATGCTTCAAGGTGGTTGACATGATTTATATACCATAGTATGTAGGCAGACAAATGGCTTGTGAAGTTTAACTAGTTTAACGATTAAGAAAAAGCTAAGGAGGACGAGAATGTCAGTATCAAGGCGTGATTTTGTAAAGCTTTGCTCAGGTACAGTAGCAGGGTTTGGTGTATCACAAATGTTTAATCCAAGTATCATTCAAGCCTTAACCAAAGGCGCCCCAAGAGTAATATGGTTACAGGGTCTAAGCTGTACAGGTTGCTCTATATCAATTTTAAACGCAATGCATCCATCAATTGCAGATGTATTATTAAAAGTAATTCAATTAGAATATCATCCAACACTTATGGGCTCAAGTGGTGAAAACGCATTTAATCACCTGTTTAAAACAGTAAAAAACTCTAAAGATGAATTTGTTCTTATTGTTGAAGGTGCAATTCCAAGTAAAGATGACCGTTACTGCGTAATTGGTGATCGTAAACATAAGGAATATACCTTGTCAGATACCTTGAGAGCTATAGCACCTCTTGCATCTGCAGTTGTTGCAGTTGGTAGTTGTTCTGCATTTGGCGGAATACCAGCAGCTGCAGGCAACCAGACTGGTGCTACATCTGTGACAAATTTCTTCAAAACAAATAAAATTAAAACACCTGTTGTTAATGTGCCAGGTTGTCCTCCACATCCTGATTGGATGGTTGGCTCACTTGTGTATCTTCTTGAAAATGGTGTTGCTGCAACAGTTAAAAATCTCGATAGTGACGGACGTCCTAAAATGTTTTATGGAAATAACGTGCATGATAACTGTCCATACCTTCCAGCGTTCGATAATGGCGATATGAATCAATCTTTCCCACAAGATGAAAAAATGTGTCGTTACGATCTTGGCTGTAAAGGACCAAATGCGTATTGTGATTCTTACAAACGTCTTTGGAATGGCGGTGTGAACTGGTGTGTGCGTAACGGCGTATGCATAGCCTGTGTTGAGTCAGGTTTTCCAGATGCTTCCTCTCCATTTTATGTAGCAGGTTAATCTAAAGAAAAGGGATACAGGAGATATAAAAAATGGCTAAATCAGTAACAATTGCAGTGGATCCAATCACTCGGATTGAAGGTCACTTAAAAGCAGAAGTTGTAATAAAAGATGGCGTAGTTATTGACGCAAAACTTACAGGCGGTATGTACCGAGGCTTTGAGGCTCTTTTACAAGGTAGAGACCCAAGAGATGCAACACAAATAACACAACGTCTTTGTGGTGTTTGCCCAACTGCACACGCAACAGCATCAAGTAGAGCGCTTAATCAAGCTTTTAAGGTTTTACCTCCAGATA
>CAMQUX010000165.1 GCA_947037905.1 uncultured Desulfovibrionaceae bacterium
GACTATCCCCAAGATTATTAGTCTGTTCCCATTTAATACTCCACACAGCCACTTGTAAGCCTGTTGCACTGTAAAGATTATCTGATTGAATATTTTCAGGTAGACCGTATAACTGCCAGTATTTATCACTATCTAAAATTGCAAGAATGCCCTCTATAAAAGGCAAAATTGCCAAGTTTTTGCAAAGTTTTTTGCTCTCGCTTCTTGCGTTACCTACAAGAATAAAACATGCCATATCAAGAGTAACCTCACGTCCTGCTGGCGTGCTCGACACATTCTTAGTTCCTAATAGTGATAATAGTATTGCAGGTGTTCTTTTAGATATTTTAAGGAGCTGTTGCGGTGTAAACTGCGAAGAGAACAGCTCTATACTTTTTACACCTTTTATATTGTCTTTAAATATCGTTAAAACATCGCTTAAAAATAGTTGTAAGCCTTTACTCGTTTCTTTATTTTCCAAGATGCTCCTCCAAACTTTTACTAAATCCCACTTGCAATGTAGCTATAATATTTTTTTCATCGAACTTTGAAATGCCTATGTATTGACGAGCTGGGATAAGAACTTTTTTATTTCTGCCTGCTTTCCCGCCCTCGTTATGGATACGTGCATAATCTAAATTACTGCCTAAAAATATATAGTCCTTTCCTACTAGGTAATTTAAATCGTCGTGTAACTCTCCCTCGCTTTTTAATAGACTGTGATTAGCATGGCGTGTCTTTGCGTAACTAGAACTCCATTCTTGCCAAGGGCTTCCATCTGGTGCTGTTCCACCCTCGTCTAGTCTTTTTTCTGTTCCGCTTAAAAGCAAACTGCCGAGCACATCTAAAGAATTGTCTAAGCCTTTTCTATAAATATTTTCTTGAAGTGCATCTGAAAGTTCTTCTAATTGACTAATATCAATATCTAATTTCATAAAAGCACCTTGCTATTTTGTTTAATAACCAATTTTCCTATGAAATACCCGAGGTTCGCCCACTATAAGAACTGCTCCGCTCTCACTTTCGCCCGTACTGCCTGTGCCATCATTTGTTTTTTTAATTGGCAAATCAACCGTACCTCGTGCTATGTCTTTTAGTGTGTTTATTGCGTCCTCATAACGCTGTCTTATGTCCTCTGTTACAAGCTCATCTGCGGTTGCAAACATATAGCTCGCAAGATCCACACACAGTTTTTTTAATATGCTTGGTACTTCTGCAAACGGTAGCTCGTACCTTTTACATAAATATGTGTCTATAAGATTTGTTGCATCGGCAAGGGCAAGGCTTATTGCCTCGTCCCCTGCTTCTGCTGTACAGCCTGCAAAGCGTGTTAAAAAATCCTCTTCGCTAGCGTACATAGTTAATTGCCACTGGCTTTAGCGTCTGCGGCAGCTTTTGCTTTTGCATCTGCTTCTATTTTTTTAGTTACACTGGCTGTGATAGAAGCTGTTAACTCTTTTTTAAACTCAGCATCTGCTGCTATTTTAGCTTTGGCATCTGCTTCTGCTTTTGTCGCCATTTCTGCGGTTATTCCTGCGGTTACTTCTGCAGTTACTTCTGCAGTTAGTTCTTCTTTTAATCCTGCTCTTATAGTATCAATATCAATAGGTGCAGACTGTTGTTCTGCAGTTCTTGACCCTGCTGATTTAACAGCTGGTGCAGTATCTATAGGAGCATTTAGCCATGCACTTGATATTACTTCGACTGCATTATAAAGATGGTTATCTCCATCTGCAGTTGTTGCTTTTTTGAAAAGCTTTTCAGCTGTAGCCTTTAGACTTGGAGGTACTACAATTACAGTTGCTTGCAGACCTAAAGGAACACCTACATCGTTAGTTAAATCTTCTATTGCAAGACGTGCTGCATCGAAATTATCAGCAGTTAATGGCTTTTGTGAGCAATACGCCATTTGCCAAAATCCAAAACCAACATTACAACGGCTATCTATTCCAAAACGATATTTGTTGCTCGTAAATACGGACTCATCATCTGCTTTGTTCATAGCTGTAAATGTGTAGTCTTTACGCTTCTGAAATATTATAGGTTTTAAAGAACCACCAGTCGCTAGTACATACCAAGGTGTACCGTCCGCAACTTCATCAAAGTTACTAACTGTACCGTCCCCTACAGGATGGCTTGTGCTAAAGAAAGGTTTGCCGTCGTAACAAAGCTCTTTGTTACCTCGTGCTAAAATTCCATAAACTAACTGGTTAGGATGAATTACAGACTGTCTACCAAGTTCTGTTATAACTGGCTTATAAACGCCTATCTGGTCGTCTTCAAAAGCAGTTACAGGGATTTGTACAGTGCTTTCATAATTTTTATTAGTGATAGTGTAACCATGAGTAGAAACAGCCTCTAACACTCTGTTCCCAATCCATTCTTTCATGTTTGGCATATCGCCCAACCAAGAAAAAGTGTTCGACGTAGTGCTACTTGGTACTTCAGTTGCTACTTTTCCAAAAGTGCTTTCTGCTTGAGTTTTACCTTTCTCAAAATCAATCCTAAAAGCAGTAGTAGCTGCATGTAATGTTGCTGCTGTCGTTTTCATTATTTTCCCTCTCTTGTTTTTAAGAATTCTTCTTCAGTTACGCACATACTTTTGCACATATCTTTTTCTATTTGACTTAAACTATTGCTCGCTTTTGGGATATCTTCTTCTTTTAAAGAACTAGCTGCTGTTATACTTGGAGCTGTTTCCACAAATTTGTCAAAAGCATCAACACCACCTGCTGTGCACATTGCTATAAAGTGTTCTCTACTAGCTGGTGCAATTTTTCCTGCTTTTACAGCTTCATCTACTTTTGTATTAATAGAATTTTGCAATACACCATCTTTTATAGCTTGGTTTTCTTCTTCTGCACAGATTGCTCTTTTTTTCATATGCTCATATTCTGTTGCAGGAACAGACTTACTAATATCTGTACTATCTCGATTACATAGAGCTACTTCCTCTACTTTTTTAATAACTTCTTCGTCTGTTACTTCCTCTGATAAATTCAGAGCTTTACACAAAGCTTTTTTCATACTTTCCTCCGCTTGTTGCTCGCATAGAGCTGTTAATTTTAAATTTGGCTGATTAGTTAGAGCAATAGAGGTTATTTTTGTTATCTCTTTCGTGCTCGCTTTATAATAAAATGCTGGGGAGATATAACGATATTGTTTATCTTCTAAAGCATAGCGACCACTATTACACCAAGATACCCGCCCCCAAAGAGAGCCTCCTATTATTTTAAGTTCTTCAACCCACCCAGCTATTTTAGGGTTCTCACTAGTTGTTTTTTTTAGCTCTAAACCGTGTTCAAAATCTATTGGGATAAATTGTCCCTCGCCAATAAAAGCATCGATTAACCCTTGTGGATTAGGTAACTGCCACTCCCTACCATCTCGACCTTTAATGTATCCAACTGGAAATATTTCTATCCAAATCGGCATTTCATTCTGTTCCGCCCCAACCTGATTGAGAGCAATGTATTCTGTTTGCGTTTTGTTCATGTATTACTTTTAACAAAGCACAAGACGCAAAAAAACCCTGACAGTTGTCAGGGTCTTTGTGCTTTTTTTAAAATGGTAAGGGTATATAATTTTTCTTTATTTCTTTATCTAAATTTCGT
>CAMQUX010000166.1 GCA_947037905.1 uncultured Desulfovibrionaceae bacterium
CCGGAGTGACTGGAGTTCAGACGTGTGCTCTTCCGATCTGTGAATGGATTTCTAATAATTCTACTAAGAATCTGTTTTTGCTGAATATTTGAACAGAGTGCGCATTGGAGTTTTTTTGTTTTCATCATACTGTAATCCTTTGTAAACATTGATATAAAAATTAGAAATATTTCTTACTTCTAAAAGTGCTTACAAAAACAATATCTTATGAATTGCTAAATTCTATTATTTCTATCTTATTTCTGTTTTATTTTCATTATTATTAATAGTTAGGGGATTGCTTTTAAATTATGCGTGAATAGTACGCTCGGTGATATTTTAATATAATACAGTATTTAGGAATACTTAGGATATTTAATATAGTATTTAAGGCAAACTTGTATGGTGCAGTTATTTTGCAAGTATAATCGGGCTTAAAAAAGTATGGAGCTTAAAAGGCTAGAAGAAAAGAGAATATTGCGCATGGAGTTTTATTGTGTGGAGTTTTTTATGACCATAAAAAATGCCCATTTAAAAAATGGGCAAGATGAGTTCATTTAAATTTTACTCTACAGGTAAGATTGAAGAATATAACTATTATATACTGTGCCAGCTTAAGTACTGCAGATTAGCAAATACGTACAATGCATAACACTATAGAGTATAAAAATATAAGAGCTAGGTACCAATAAGATTTTTTTTAAAAGATATTTTACTAAGGGGAAAAGTAGAAGGTTAAATACTCATTTAAGAATTAAGGCAATATTTTATTTTTTTCAACGAGCTTCATTTTCTCTTCTGCCAGAAAAAGAATACTTGCTGCAGAAGTATTAAACAAAAGAGCTGCTTGATAAAGCTCATTCATAGTAAGTTCTCGACTTCTGCTATTTTTTGCACGGACATGCCGCCACATACGCCCATGATGCCCTGAGCTTTCGAAAACAGCTTGGGCAAATTGTGTGTGATTAATATTTTTACCTTGTATAAGTTCACAAAGCACCTCTACTACATATACTTGAAATTTTTCCATAGTTCCTTAATTAGCACAAAAAAACAGCTTGCAAAATGGGACTATTAGTCCTAGCTTATATGTGGTCAATAAGCATATCCTCACCAAATAAGCATATATAACTTTTTAATAACATGAATAGTAACATTATTCTAAAAAAATACTATTATTTTTAATATTTATCTTCATTGTGTAGTAGGACTAATATCCCTACTATCCGCCTAAATGTCTCATACCTCGGCTTATTTTTAGCAATGTCTCATACCTCGGCTTATTTTTAGCAAAGTTTTTCTACATCTACTTTTTCTAGAAAATATAACGGGCATTTTAATAAAAAAATAAAAAAAGATATATTTGCGAAAAGCTCAAGTATTTTATCTTAATTTTATAAAAGTATACTGAATAAATATTTTAAGGGAAGGCTTATGAGAAAAGTGCAGATTTTTTTTATTTCTTTTGTATTACTATTACTTAGTGGCACAAATGTTTTTGCTATTACTAGAAGTGGGATTATAGAAAGAGTAATAGATGGTGACACAATAAAGATAGTAGATATGAAAGAAAATATACGTCTTTACGGAATAGATACTCCAGAAAAGAAGCAAGTAGGAGGTATGGAGGCAACACTTTTTGTAGAAAATTTTCTAAATAAAGAGGTAGAAATTGAATTCACTGGCAAAGGGGATAAATATGGGCGAAGAATTGCCATAATTTATGATAAAGAGACAGGAAAGAGTTTACAAGAGCTGCTTTTACTTGCTGGCCATGCTTGGGTTTATGAAGTATACTGTAAAAAAAAGTATGAAGAGCCTTGGAAGGATTTAGAATTTATAGCAATGCGAGAAGGAAAAGAAATTTGGAAAGCAAATGATATAACATCGCCATGGGAGTGGAGAAAAGAGCAAAAAAAAGTACGCGAACAGAATAAAAAAAGAGCTATCGAAAATATATGCTCAAGGGGAAATAGCTTTTCCTGTTGCTTTGCCAAATAGGCTCTCCTGTTATTTGGCGAATAGGCTCTTCCTGTTATTTGGCAATAGCTGTTCCTGTTATTTGGCAATAGCTGTTCCTGTTGCCTTAATTTACCATATACAAAAAGCTCCTATGCAGATTCATCTACAGCAGGAGATTTTTATATTCGTTCAATTCGCTTTAAAAGAATCATTCTTCCCTCTTATTATTCCCATTACTCTTCTCTCTTATTATTCTTTTTTCTTACTACCCTATTTCCGCTATTTAATTTTTTTGTATTCATTTCTTCTGTCTCACTATTGCTTCTTCTTCCTTAGCTTCAATTTTTCTTATTCTCTCTCTTATCTATTCTATCTTTAGCCTTTGCTCTTTGCTATCTTTAGCCTTTGCCTTTGCCCTTTGCTCTTTGCTATCTTTAGCCTTTGCCTTTGCCTTAACTGTATTCTATCTTTAGTCTTTGCTCTTAGCGTCAATAATTGAGTTCATTCTCAATAGATTGAACTCAAAAAAAGCCAACCCTACTAAAAATTGCAGGGCTGACTGTAAGTTAAAACAAATTTATCTTTTATATTAGTAACATTTATCTTTTATATTAGCCATACTTATCGTTTATATTATCAATATCTATCTTTTATATTAGCAACACTTATCGTTTATATTAGTAATATTTATCTTCTATATTATAGATACTAATCTTTTATTCTGGATATACGTATCCTTTTACTCCTGCTTTCCATGTTAAAAACCTCTTAGTTTTTGGCTCATAGAAGAATGTTTCTCTTACTTTTTTCATTTTCTTCGGAGACCCTTGAGGATTATTGCTCGATTTACCACCAAAACGCAAATAACAGTATCCGGCAATTACAAATATAAGTATGAGTGCAAATAGTATACATTCTACAGATACGAATTCTCGCATCTCTAAAGGCAAATAATGCAATATATCTGATAATGCTATACGGTTTTGTATCTCTTTAGATACACGGCTTAGTATTTCTAAAGGTAATGCCATTATCCCTAAAATCATAAATAAACAAACAACAAAACGAGACATTATTAAATTCACTTTAGAAATTGAAAAAAGAGGGAAAGCTTTTTTTCTATATAAAATAGTCCCATAAAGGGTGCCTGTAAATTCTTCTTCTAGTGCATAAATTATCTCTTCCCAGTTATCTTGCCAGTACTTGCTTGCTTTATTTACCATACACCAAGCTATGGAAAAAAGAAAACCTAAACCTATGAACAGCCATAATAAAACTTTCTTTTCTAGTGATAAATTTGCTATAATATTTTCTTTATTTAAAGATTCTTGAATTTCATTAACTACAAAAGTACTTGATTCGTAATGTGTTGAAACTGCATTCACTAAAATAATTTTTGCTGATGAAGAATTTAAGAGTAAAAAAATCACCGTGAAAATGGAAACCATAAATGCCCAAAAATAAATAGATCGCTTCCAGTGAAGGTCTATCTCAAATTTTCTAAGCTCATGAGCAATTTTTAAAGATTCTTTTCTTTTGTCTACTTCATTTTTGTTTGCAATTTTTTCTGTATTTATAATTCTCTCTGCATTTGCAATTCTCTCTGCATTTGCAATTCTCTCTGCGTTTGCAATTCTCTCTGCGTTTGCA
>CAMQUX010000167.1 GCA_947037905.1 uncultured Desulfovibrionaceae bacterium
ATTAGAATTATTAAAGGAGCTTACGAAGTGAGTATAGCGTATTTTGACAATGCAGTCGTCTTTTCTTAGATTTAGCTTTCTTTGCTTGTCCCTTTTTTGCGGGCTCTATTTTTTCTGTTGCTGCTCCTGCTATTACTCCTGCTGCAACTGCTCCTGCTGCTGCTGGTGGCTGAACGGTCGATTCTATTTTATTTTCAGATTTATTGTTCGGATCAGGCTCTGTAGCAAGTATTACTCCTTGCGTTACTGTAGGCGCTTTTTGTTTTTCTGATCCTTTTGTATCTACAATACCTTTTTCTAGATTTTCTCTAATAAGTCGACTTTCCTTTGATTCCTCTTTTCTCTCTGCTTCTTTAAACTGGCGCTCTTTCTCCACGACTTCCGCGTCTTCTTTTATCCATTTATCTAGTATAGTTTTATATTCTCCACTCTTACGTACTTCTTCTAAACCATCATTTAACAGTTTAATAAGCTCATCCTCACCTTTTAGAGCTGCCATTACAAACTCTTCTTGAAAGTCTGTTTGCACTCTTTCTACTAAGCGGACTCTCTTTTCTAATTTTCCTTCTCTTTTTCCATTTTTCTCTACATAATGTAGCATTTGAGGTTCGTCGACAATAGCTGCTGGTATTTCACCATCTAACAATGCTTGTACTAATAGATCAAAATCTTTATACAGTTTTATGGTAGTATCTGCCATCTCACTATTTATTGTGCTATATACATGAGTTATAGAATTTTCAACTAGCCCAATTGTGCCTTTTTTAAAAACCTCAAATTCTGTTAGTTTTACTTCAAGACTTTGCCCCAGCAAATATTTTTCTTCTGCTTTTGCTTTTTCTATTGCTTTTGTTTCTTCTGATTTTTCTACTTTTGCTGCTGCTGCTTTTTTTGCTGCTGCTTTTTTTATTTCTTCTGAGTTATCTAGCGCTACAACAAGTTGTCTTGAAACGTAATAAGGCTTACTAAAAACCATCAATTCTTTACTTTTTTCTGTTATTTTTAGAGGGCCACAAATAACTTGATATTCTTCTCTATCTAATCCAGAATACAAATCAGTCCATACTACGCCTTTATGCTCTATTTTTATATTAACAACCTTAGCTATTGCATTTAATAAATCTACTGAAAAACCTATTAAAGGCTCGTCTTGCTTTTTTTTCTTTTTCTTCTTTTCATTCTCATCACTCGCAAAAAAAGACAGCGGAGGATTTTTCGATTCATAGGCGACGATTACTACTCTTTTTTCTTCTTCTTTAGCAAAACTTGCAACAGGAAAAAACAGCACACATAAAAAGATTAAAAATATACCCCTCATAAACCCTCCAAAACGTAAAACACATCGAACTTCAACAGCTCTTAATATTCTTTTTTTAATATTTATTATTCTTTTTCACTACATAATAGTTTGTTTATATACTATATGTTTCATTTGAAATATGCGCCAATATTTTATTTTTTATAATACGACAAAACAATACTCATAAAAACAAACAATGACAACGAAATATATCACTCTTTTCTATAAAAAAAAACAAAAAAACTCCCCCTTTTTAAATTCAAATTTACTTTTTATACAACACTGCACTTGCCAATAAAAAAAAGAAGATTATTTTAACCAAACAAAGGAAAATAACTTTTATGATTATCGAAAATACCACACTTCGAACCATTTTAAAAAATTCAAAGACTATCGCAATTATTGGCGCCAAAGATGTGCCTAGCCCTGTTGATATGATTGGAAAATATCTTATAGCTAAAGGCTATACTGTTTTCCCCGTACACCCTATGCGAAAAAATGTATGGGGGCTTGAAACCTATAAGACTATTAATGAAATACCTTTTCAAATTGATATTGTGAACCTTTTTCGTGCATCTGCCCATTGCCCGCAAATAGCACAAGAAGTACTCGCTCTCACAAAAAAACCTCTTTGCTTTTGGATGCAAAAAGATATTTTTTCTGAGCAGGCAAAAAATATTCTCAAAGATACACAAATCACCATCGTTGAAGATGAGTGTATTATGGTTATTCATGAAAATTTATTAGGAGAGGGATTATGATAGAGCCAGAAGCGTTCTCTTGCAAAATGTGCGGACACTGTTGCCAAGGTAAAGGTGGAATTATTCTTACAGATAAAGATTCTATCCGATTAGCAGAACTTCTTAATATTACAGTGAAAGAGCTCCATGAGCAACATTGCGAACAAGCTCATGATGAAAAAATTCAACTCAAAGTAGCAGAAAAAGATCTCTATTGTATATTTTACAAGAACGGCTGTAGCATTCATCCTGCACGCCCAGATATTTGTCGAGCATGGCCTTTTTTTAAAGGAAATATTATAGACCCTATAAGTTTAAATTTAAGTCTTGATTACTGCCCTGGCATTAATAAAGATATTGAACATAAAACATTTGCTAAACAAGGTCTTGAATATATTAAGAAAAAAAATCTTAATCACTGCGAAAAAAATGCTCCTAACGCATTAAAGTTTTTTCCTTTTAATTCCTGATAGTTACACTAACTATCTAAAAAAATACATCTTTTTTTTTAGATTTGTTTGCCTCATATCATTGATTTTATGATTTGTTTATTATATTGTCATTATAATATTTTTAAAAAAGACTTTTATGAAAAACAATAAAAAACAAATACTCGCAGCCTATCATGCATTAGGGCTACATTACGGTACACCTGTTAGTGAAATAAAAAAACAATTTCGCTCGCTAGCTCTTAAACTGCACCCTGATGTAAATCCTTCTATTGCTGCACAAAAAAAATTCTATATTGTTAATGAAGCATATGCATATCTTATGCAAAATGTCCCTACAGAAAAAAAAGAAGAACCAAAAGTAAATACAAAAACAAGTGCAAAAGCAAATACAAACGATGAAAAAGTTTGGCATACGCATAAAGAAGCATATAATACTAAGTACGCAACAACTAAAGAGTCTGAAAGTGTAAAAAAACCAAAACAAACAAGAAAAGCAACTTTCACCTCATATGCAGATTTTCAAAAAAAACAAAGCTTTAAAGCAACCCAAAGTCCATCTTGGGATGCCTTTTTCAAGCAAGAAAGAGAAAAAAAACAAGCACAATCTAAAGCAAAAGTAAACCAAGAACAAAAAGTTGTGCAAAAAAATAGTCTACTTAGTCTTGCGGCAAATATGATTTTTTCACAGAATTTTTTTAAAAAATCGCTCCAAGCCATTAGTAAAAAAATGAATACAGATTCCTCTACAAAAAGTATTTTGCAGCAACAATTAGATGAAACTATTGAAATATTTTTTCCAATACAGCAACTTTATCCTGGAAGTACTTTGCGTGTTAATATTGCAAAAAGTCTCCCTCAAGAAAAAAAATGTATAGAAATTACTCTCCCAAAAGATTTTATGCTAGGAAAGACCATTTGTCTTAAATCCTTAGGGAAACAGTTTGGACATTGGAAGGGGGATCTCTATCTTAAGATTCAACCAAAAACACGGCAAGATGCTAGGTAAATTATGATTGCTATTTTTGACTACGACGGCGGAAACCAAACAAGTGTCCGGCGTGCCTTAAATTTTCTGCAAATAGAAAATTGTATTACAAA
>CAMQUX010000168.1 GCA_947037905.1 uncultured Desulfovibrionaceae bacterium
CCACTTTTCCGATATTTTTATCTTTAGCTTTTATCGCAATATCTGTACCCACTTTTGCAGCTCCCTGCAAATTAGATACAAACTTATCGTTACCTTTAGACAACACAAGGGTTGATGAGCTTACTAGAGTAATACCAGTAACATCATTAATAACCTGTGCATAAATGTTCGCATTTGAACGGAATACTACTAGGCGTGGACGAATGTCTGTTCCTGTTATTTTCTTACGAATACGGATTTTACGACGTTGTCGTGCTTCTTCCTTCGTTTTTTTCATGCTGTTACCTCAAGCGATGGTTATTTTTTACCGCCAGATTTACCTGCTTTGCGGCGAATCTGCTCAGTAGTATACTTGATTCCTTTACCTTTGTAAGGCTCAGGTGGACGAATTCTACGAATTTGCGCAGATATTTCTCCCACAAGTTGTTTATCTATTCCAGAAACAGTCAATTTTGAACCTTCTGCCTTGGCTTCTATGCCTTTAGGCAACTCAAATTCAACAGGATGTGAGAAACCTACGTTTAACACTACCTTTTGACCTTGGACATTAATCTTATAACCGACACCAATAACTTCTAAAGATTTTTCAAATCCTTTTGTTACGCCGTCGATACAATTTGCAATAAGTGTGCGACGTAATCCATGCTGTGCACGAGCTATACGACTTTCATCTACTCGTTCAACATAAACTTTATTGTCTTCAACCTTATAAGTTACTTTCGGATGTACTGCTGTTTCAAGATTTCCTTTTGGACCTTTAATAGATACAAAATTTTTCTCGATTTTAACGTCTACTCCCGAAGGTATCTCCACTGGGGCTTTACCAATCCTTGACATGACTACCTCGTTACCATATTTCGCACAATAGTTCTCCACCGACATTTTGTCGGCGTGCCTCTGTACCTTCAACTATCCCACGGGATGTTGAAAGAATACAGATACCAAGACCATTTTGTACGCTCGGAATCTCGTTTACTCCAACATAGACTCGACGACCTGGTTTGCTTATTCGCTTTAATCCAGATATTGCCGCTCTACCTTGTACCACTTTTAAATCAATGTTAATCGTTCCATCTTCTACTTGAAAACTAGAAACAAAACCTTCATCTTTCAGTATAGAGGCTAAAGCTTCTTTTACTTGTGATTTAGGTATTCCCACAATCTTGTGGTGTGCTCCATGCGCGTTTCTAATCCGAGTAAGCATATCTGCTATGGGATCTACAACAGCCATTGTATTCTCCTTAAATGTTACCAGCTTGCTTTACGCACACCAGGAAGTTCTCCCCGAAGTGCTTTGTTACGGAAACAAATACGACAAATGCCATATCTTCTTAGAAATGCCCTAGGACGTCCACAGATTGGGCAACGATTGTACCCACGCACCTTGAATTTAGGCGTACGTTTTGCCTTAACTTTCAAACTTGCCCTGGCCAAATCTGTACCCTCCTACTTTTTGAACGGCATGCCAAGAAGATCCAAAAGCATTTTGCTTTCTTTATCTGTTTTGGCAGTTGTTACTATTGTAATATTCATACCCTTGACTAATTCAAGAGCATCAACATCTACTTCCGGAAATATTGAATGTTCCTTTATACCTAGTGTGAAATTTCCACGACCATCAAACCCTTTGTCTGATACTCCACGAAAATCTCGCACTCGAGGAAGTGCAAATGTTACCAATTTACTCAAAAAATCCCACATTCTTTCACCGCGTAATGTTACTCGACAACCTACTGGCATACCTTCTCGAAGTTTAAAAGCTGCTATAGATTTTTTAGCTCGAGTCACTACTGCACGCTGACCAGCTATTGCTGTTAGTTCTTCTACTGCTGTGTCCATCAATTTACTGTTCTGGCTAGCTTCTCCAAGACCTATATTCAAAGATACTTTCGTTAGACGAGGTATCTGCATACAGCTCTTATAGCCAAACTCTTCTTGTAGTTCTGATGTTACTTTTTCGTTGTACAATTTTGCCAAATGAGTCATCGGATTATTTTCCTACTTTAAAATTTCGTTACATTTTTTACAAAACCGAACTTTTTTACCTGACTCTAATCGGTAACCTAAGCGTGTCGGTTTTGTGCAGGATCCACAAATTACTGCTATGTTAGATATATTTACTGGAGATTCTTTTTCAATTATCCCACCTGGCTGATTTGCATAAGGATTTGCTTTAGTATGACGCTTAACTTTGTTTGCACCTTCTACTAAAACTGCATCTTTTTTTCGAACAAGCTTTAACACTTTTCCGATTTTACCCTTATCTTTACCAGCTATTATCATAACTTTATCGTCTTTACGTATTTTCGTTTTCATAGCTTTTCCTCTAGATAACTTCTGGAGCCAAAGATACTATTTTCATAAAGTTCTTAGCTCTCAATTCTCTCGCTACTGGTCCAAAAATACGTGTTCCTACTGGATCCATATTATTATTCAGTATTACTGCTGAGTTATTGTCAAATTTTATATATGTTCCATCTGCGCGACCTACTTCTTTTTTAGTTCGCACAACTACTGCTTTCATTACAGCGCCTTTTTTTACTTTAGCGTTAGGAATAGCCTCTTTTACTGAAACTACTATTATGTCTCCTACGCTTGCGTAACGACGTTTTGAACCGCCTAGTACTTTTATACAAAGTACTCGCTTTGCTCCTGAATTATCTGCAACATCTAACTGGGATTCAACCTGTATCATATCTTACCCCTACACTGCCTTTTCTAATATCTTCACGAGGTTCCAACGCTTACGCGCACTTAACGGACGTGATTCTATTATTTGAACTTTATCGCCTATACCACAGTCATTTGCTGCATCATGTGCCATAAATTTTTTACGGCGACGAATATATTTTTTTAAAAGCGGATGTTTTATTAATGTTTCTACTCGAACCACTATTGTTTTTTCTGCTTTATCACTCACTACTACGCCAGTTAGCATACGTCCTGTTACATTTGACTCAGTCATACTATGCTCCCATCTCCCGCTCACGCTTGATTGTCAATATTTTCGCAATGTCTTTTCTCAATAATGGAATTTGTTGCGTATTTTCTAATTGCGCTGTTGCATGCTGAAATCTTACTGTAAACAAACTTCTATGTTGTTCGGACAATTTCTCGTCTAATGATTTAGCATCTAATGCACGAAGTTCTTTTGTTTTCATTATTCAAGACCTTCCTTCACTACAATTACTGTCCTTACTGGCAATTTATAAGATGCACGTACTAGTGCTTCTTTTGCTAGCGCTAAGTCTACACCTTTTACTTCGTAAAGTATACGTCCAGGTTTAACTGGTGCACACCAACCTTCTGGTGACCCCTTACCTTTACCCATACGGACTTCAGCAGGTTTTTTAGTCATTGGAAAATCTGGAAATACTCGTATCCAAACTTTTCCTCCACGTTTAATGTGACGCATTATCGCAATACGAGCTGACTCTATCTGTTTGTTTGTTAGCTTGCCATGTTCAACGGTCTTAATAGCTATATCACCAAAAGATATTGTACTACCTCTATGCGCATCACCCTTCAAACGGCCTTTTTGACGCTTACGAAATTTTACTTTTTTTGGAG
>CAMQUX010000169.1 GCA_947037905.1 uncultured Desulfovibrionaceae bacterium
ATCGAGCTAGGTTTTGCGTATCTGGATTTAAACGAGAAAGATCGCCTTGGTATAATTGATGTGCCAGGGCATGAAAAATTTATTAAGAACATGGTAGCGGGCGCAAGTGGCGTGGATTTTGTTCTTCTTGCAATCGCTGCAGATGAAGGCATTATGCCTCAAACCATTGAACATATTGAAATTTGTACGCTTTTAGGCATCACAAAAGGCATAGTTGCCATAACAAAATCTGATATGGTCGATGCGGACTGGCTTGAGATGCTTCATGAAGATTTAAAAGCGTCCTTAGCAGGTACTTTTCTAGCGGACGCACCGCTTATTCCTGTTTCTGCTCAAAAAAATATGGGGCTTGATGTTCTTAAAGAGAACATTCTAAAACTCTATGCAGATTTTGAAAATAAAGACGTGTTTGATATTTTTCGCCTGCCTGTTGATAGAGTTTTTAGTATAAAAGGACATGGAACAGTTGTTACTGGCTCTGTTCTTTCTGGGCAAATTGCGAGCGATGAAAATATTGTGCTTATGCCAAAAGAAAAACCATGCAAGGTGCGCTCGCTACAGCAACATAGTCAGAATGTCGCAAGTGTTTCTGCAAATACCCGCACAGCTATTAATCTTCATGGGCTAAATATACAAGATATTTCTCGTGGTGATGTTCTTGCAAGAAAAGATACTCTTTTCCCGTCTCTCTCGTGGACAATTAAGCTTACATGTTTAAAAAGCTCTCCTATTTCCTTAAAGCACAGAACAGAAATTCACTTGCATCATGGCACAAAAGATATGCTCGCGCGGGTGTATTTGCTCGATAGAGAAGAGTTGTTAGCAGGTGATGAATGTCTTTGCCATCTTCGGTTTCAAGAGCCTCTTGTGGCGGTTTTTAACGATCCTTTTATTATCCGAGCAGCCTCGCCTCTACGAACTCTTGCTGGTGGGAATATTCTTATGCCTTGGACGCATAAGGTGCGCAGATTTTCAAAAGACCATGAGCAACTTTTAGCAATCGATACGCAGATAGTTCACGAGCATATTTTAGCACTGCTTCTTACAGAAAAAAATACTGGGCTTGATTTTGCGAAACTACAAATTGCCACAGCTTTAAACAAAAAACAGCTTGATAAAATACTGCTCGAGCTACTTGGTAAGCAAAAAATTTATTGTTATAATAAGGACGAAAAAATATATATTCATGCAGACTTTATAAGCGTGCTTAGCACAAATCTTATTCTTTACATGCAAACTTTCCACACGGAAAATCCGCTAAAAAAAGGAATAACAAAAAGTGAACTCAGCTCGCACTGGGGCAAGAAACTCTCAGCACGCCTCATACATTTTCTGCTCGAAAAAACATTCAAGGAAAACCTCCTTACGCTCGAGCAGGAATATATTAAACTGCCAAATTATACTGTAGCGCTCAGTACTGATATTAAAGAGCAAGAAGATGCGCTACTTGTCCTCTACGGTACACTTACCGCACCACCGACCATAAAAGAGGTGCAAGAGTCTTTAAAGATGCAACCCAAGGCATTACAAGAATTATTAGACCACTTAGTGGGTGCGCAAAAACTTGCAAAAGTTACCCAAGAGCTTTATTTTAGCGTGCAGGCGATTGAGCAGATTGAGCAGATGATTTTTTCATTTTTCAAAACGAAAGATTCTTTAGAACCGAGTGATTTTCGTGAGTTAACAGGACTTTCTAGAAAATTCACCATTCCGCTCCTTGAGTATTTTGATAAAGTAAAACTTACCATGCGAGTAGATGATAAGAGAATTTTGCGCAGAAAAGAAGCGTAGTTGAAATTAATAAAACTTAGCGTAGCTGGAATTAGTAAAACGGAGCGTAGCTGGAATTAGCAGACTTTACCTATTTTGAAAAAAACAGCGTAGCGAGAGTTAATAAACTTAGCGTAGCTAAAACTAGCGGAGCTTGCCAAAGTAAGTTATATCTCAACAAAAAAACAACTTATAGTAAATAATTTAATAAAATAGCATATTTACCTAAAAATATTATTAAATAAAAAACCATCGATGTATGTTCTTATAAACACGCACTGATGGTTTTCTATAATTTTAAACGTTTGATAAAATACAGTTTTAGCTATCTCTAGCAGATATTCTTATAATCGCACCACTGGCAGTTGTCGGCGCTCGCAAAAGCTGGAAAGCTCGTAGCTTCTAACATATGCGAAAGAATATACTCGAGCACTTTTGGGAAAAGCGCTAAAATTATTGTTTCTTTTTCCTCATCTTCCACCTTGTCCGCAAAGAACGCCTTGTCCTCTACATCGTACTCTTTAAACGACACAAGCACGCCGTTATGAACTTTTTCTGCCGTCTCTTGCCAGTATAGGTACATATAAAGTATGAGCTGTATGGAGATAATTTTCCCTTGTAGCTCTTGCAAAAGCTCGTCGTTCACTTGCTCTTCGCCAGTTTGCACCGCTAGTAATTTATCAAAAAGTATATCATCGTCCCATACTGCTTTTTTGGGCATTTTAATTGTGCCTGTTTTGTAATCTATTAGAACTCGCTCTTTATTCTCACCTTGTAAATCTACCCTATCTACCTTTCCTGTGAGCTTTATTTTCTTAGCTCCGCACGGGAATATATGCTGTAGTTCTTTCTCGAGATGCGCAATTTCTAAGAGCCTTTCGTCGTTTAAAAATTCACTGAACCGAACTTTCATAAGCTCTAAAAGCGAATAGCGAATATCAAGCGGTAGCTCTGCAAAAGATTTCTCCTGAAAGAATTTCTCTGTAAAATACGCATATAATTCCTCAGAATTTAACGAGCTGAGTTGTATTTCTTTATTCTTATATTGCTCGAAAAAATCCTCTAAAACTGCATGCAGAAGGTTTCCAAAATTCGCTCTATCTTCTTGCACGTCTAAGTCTTTTAACGGCTTTATGCCGAGTAAATATCTGTGAAAAAACTTTTTAGGACACGTTAAGTAAGTATCTAACTGCGTTGCTGAAAGCCCTTTTTCTATGCACTCTTCTAGTTTTTCTTGCAGTAATGGAGTTCTATTAACTGCTTGTTTTTGTAAAAAAGGTGGCTCTAGCGGAAAGTTGATTGTATAAATACTCCCCTTCTCGCCCAAAGTATTTTCTGGCATGGCATGCACTGCTAGCAGATTTTTCTTTTTCTTTTCCTCTTCCCAAATGAGCTGTTCTAAATATCTACTGCGCACATTCTTCTTACCAAGCCCGCCCGATTGCGAGCCGTTTTGATATAGAAAATAAACATCTTTTGCGCCCTGAATTAGCCGGTAGAAATTATACGCCGCAACCACATCTCGTGTTTCTAAATCTGGCAGACCCAAAATATAACGCATGCCATCTGGTAGTAGCGGTTCATACGGGCTATGCCCTGGAAGATTGTCCTCGACAGCGTCTATAAATATGACTCGGTCAAAGCGAAGCAGTCTACTTTCGAGCATGCCTAAAACTTGCAAGCCCCCTATTGGCTCTGGCTCAAAGGACACTCGCTCCATGTGCAGAAGTTGCCTGAAAATACTAAATATTATCAGATCGGAAGAGCGTCGTGTAGGGAAAGAGTGTTAAGATTAGTGTA
>CAMQUX010000170.1 GCA_947037905.1 uncultured Desulfovibrionaceae bacterium
AATATCTTATTTAAAAGTGATATATCTGCTAAAAATGCTATTATTCACTTGAGATTTTTTTAAAATATTACTAAACTAATTGTTCAAATTTAAAAATTGTACATCATCTTAATTCTAAATCATCTTAGAGGATATATTTTATGAGCGATTATAAAAAAACGCTACAGCTGCCACAAACTAACTTTCCTATGAAAGCAAATCTCAAGCAACGTGAGCCTGAAATACTTGCGTTTTGGGAAAAAATAGATGCTTATTCGCAAATGATTAACGCGAACAAAGGTAAAGATAGCTATATTCTACATGATGGTCCTCCTTACGCAAATGGGCATATCCATATGGGTACTGCTCTTAACAAAACACTCAAAGATTTCATTATAAAATCTCGTAACATGCAAGGTTTTTTTGCTCCGTACGTTCCAGGTTGGGACTGCCACGGGCTTCCTATCGAACACAGTGTTGCTGAAGATTTAAAGAAAAAAAACAAAGAACTACCGCAACTTATAATAAGAAAACTCTGCCGTGAATTTGCTCTTAAATGGGTAGATACACAGCGTAAAGAATTTAAACGCCTAGGCGTGCTTGCAACTTGGGACGAGCCATATATGACTCTTAACCCAAAATACGAGGCAGCAACAGCACGTGAGCTTACTCACTTCATGAAAAATGATGGCGTTGTAAGAGGTAAAAAACCTATCTACTGGTGTTGTGATTGTGAAACTGCCCTTGCTGAGGCAGAAGTTGAATATCAGGACCATAGTTCCTCATCAATTTATGTAGCGTTCCCATTAGCTGATGACAAAATTGCACAACTTGCAAATGTTGATAAAAACGCACTGTCTATTGTCATCTGGACAACAACCCCATGGACTATTCCAGATAACATGGCAGTTGCAGTGCATCCTGATTTTGAATATGATTTCGTACAAGTTGCAGGACATACCTATATTCTAGCAGATTCTCTTTTAGAAGAGTGTGCGAAAAAATTTGAATGGGAAGATTATAAAGTACTAAAAACAGTGCTTGGTAAAGAATTAGAAAATGGACAGGCAAAACACCCTTTATACGATCGCCCATCACCAATTGTTCTTGCTCCGTACGTTACACTAGAAACTGGTACTGGCTGTGTTCATACTGCACCAGGGCATGGTAGAGAAGATTTTGAAACTGGGCTTCGCTACGGGCTTGAAATATACTCGCCAATAAACGATAAAGGGGAGTTCTTTAAAGAAGTTGAATTTTTTGCAGGTATGACAATTTTCGATGCGAATCCAAAAGTTATTGAAAAGCTCAAAGAAGTAAATGCGCTGCTAAAAGAAGAGAAAATAACACACTCCTATCCACATTGCTGGAGATGTAGAAAACCTCTCATATTCCGTGCAACCACTCAGTGGTTCGTAGCTATGGATAAAAACAATCTGCGTGAAAAAGCACTCAAAGCTGTTCGCTCAGATGTGGACTGGCTTCCTGCTTGGGGAGAAGACCGAATTTACTCGATGATTGAAAATCGTCCAGACTGGTGTATTTCTCGTCAGCGTACTTGGGGAGTGCCTATAACTGCCCTTATCTGCCAAGAATGTGATGCTGTTTGGTATGAAGATGCATGGCTTGATGCGCTTGTGCAAAAATTTGAAGAACATCCTACAGGATGTGATTATTGGTTTGAAAAATCAGTAGAAGAACTTGCACCTAAAGGCTTAACTTGCCCCCATTGTCAAAGCACAAAGTGGAAAAAAGAAACTGATATTTTAGATGTTTGGTTTGATTCTGGCACAAGCTTTGCGGCCGTTTTAGAACAACGCAGCGAACTATCTTTTCCAGCAGACCTCTATTTAGAAGGCTCTGACCAGCATAGAGGCTGGTTCCATAGCTCACTTTTAGCAAGCATCGGGACTCGTGGAAAAGCTCCTTATAAACAAGTACTTACCCATGGATATGTTGTGGATAAAAAAGGACATAAAATGTCCAAGTCCGTTGGGAATGTTATTGCACCACAAGAAATTATAGATAATTTTGGGGCAGAAATACTGCGTATGTGGGTTTGTGCTGTTAATTATCAAGAAGATATTAAAATTTCTGATGAAATCCTTAATAGATTAGTTGATGCGTATCGACGTATTCGTAATACCTTGCGTTTCCTACTTGGAAATATCGCAGACTTTAACCCAGCAGAACATGCAGTAGCTGATGAAGATCTTTTACCGCTCGATAAATTTGCACTGCATCTTATCACTCAGCGTTATCAAAGTATTGAAAAAGCATACCATGATTTTGAGTTCCATAAAGTCTATCATACATTGCATAATCTCTGTATAGTCGACCTTTCTTCTTTCTATCTCGATATAGTTAAAGATAGACTCTATGTAGAAGCGCCAAATAGCCGTGAACGCCGTAGCGCACAAACAGTTCTGTGGAATATCACATTACTCTTTTTACAAGCAATTGCGCCAGTGCTAAGTTTTACAGCAGAAGAAGCGTACGGACATCTTGCAGCTCCTCAAAAAAGTAATGCAAATGAAGATGCTACTGTGTTCTCACTTCGCTACAAGCCAAGCCTTACAACAGATAAAAATCAAGAAGAATTTGCTCCTACTTATAAAAAATGGGAACAGGTGCTTATACTACGTAGTGAAGTAACAAAAGCTATTGAGCCACTTCGCCGTGATGGTGTTATTGGGCATTCCTTAAATACAACTATCGAACTCTATGTATCTGAGAGCATGGCAGAGTTTCTACTGCAAAAAGATTTTGATTTGGCAGAATTCTTCATAGTATCACAGGTGAGCATATCAACAAATCCTGCACCAGCTAATGCACAAATTGCAACAGAAATAGAAAATGTCGCAATTGTCATAAATGTAGCAACAGGAACAAAATGTGAACGTTGCTGGAGAATAAGTACTTCTGTTGGCGAGGATGCAACGTTCTCTGATGTCTGCCCTCGTTGTGCAAGCGTGCTGAATAAAATAGGATTCATACATGAATAAATATTTTTTCACAGCTTTAATAAGTAGTACAATTGTAGTGCTTGATGTGTTTACTAAATATCTTATCGTGCAAAAAATACAACTCTGGGAAGCAGTTCCTGTTATTGATAATTTTTTTCAGCTCGTTTTCTATACCAATAAAGGCGCGGCCTTTGGATTTTTAAATAACGATAGTTCTTGGCAAATATATTTATTTATTGCCATAACCTTATTCGCCCTTGCAGTTATTGCAAATATGATAAAAACAACTGCTAAGGAAGATAAAATGTTTCTAGCAGCACTTGCACTTATTACGGGTGGTGCAATTGGAAATCTTATTGATCGTATTTGTTATGGATATGTTGTTGATTTTTTAGATTTTTCTTTTTTTGGTACTCATTTTCCTGCTTTTAATATTGCAGATAGTGCTATCACAATCGGAGCTATTCTCATTATCATCAAATACTGTTTACCGTTTAGAAAAAAAACGACTTAAAGTACGCATAATTTCTAATCTTTTTTGACTTTCTACAAAATATATACTACTTTTTTATAGATCGGAAGAGCACACGTCTGAACTCCAGTCACTCCGGAGAATCT
>CAMQUX010000171.1 GCA_947037905.1 uncultured Desulfovibrionaceae bacterium
AACGCAGTAGACAGATAGGCAGAATACTGCAAGACCCACTACTAGGCACAGCGCCAAGTATGACGATTGAAGAAAATCTATCACTTGCATACCTACAAAATAAGCGTGGCAAAGGTATAACAGGAGTGAAAAAACAGCGTGAATTTTTTATCGAGAAATTATCAGAACTAGGGCTTGGGCTTGAAGATAGATTGTCAGGGCCAGTAGGGCTTTTATCAGGAGGTCAGCGACAAGCATTAACGCTACTTATGGCTACAATAGTATCACCAAAACTGCTTTTGCTAGACGAACATACCGCAGCACTTGACCCTGCAACAGCAGAAAAAGTATTAGCATTAACACAAAAAACTGTTAAAAAAGAAAACCTAACTTGTATGATGATAACTCATAATATCGAGAGTGCACTAAGCCTTGGAACACGCACAATAATGCTTGAAGATGGCAAGATTGTACTTGATATCACGGGCGATGAACGCAAAAACATGACGGTAGAAGGGCTGCTCGCAAAATTCAGACGTAGCCTTGATAACGACAGAATGTTACTTCCTTAAAAGACTAATAAAAAAGCACCTATGAATTTTTCATAGGTGCTTTTTATATATGTAAAATTAAATATTATACTGGAGGGGCTGTAGGTAATGGAGGTGGCGTAGCTGGTGGAGGAGTTGCTGGTGGCGGAGTTGCTGGTGGTGGTGTTGCTGGTGGTGTCGCTGGTGGAGGAGTTGTCGGAGGTGTCGTTACTGGTGGTGGTGGTGTTGGTTTTTTAGTAGGTGTTGGAGTTGGCGCGGGTGTTTTTGTCGGCTTTGGTGTTGCTGATGGAGTAGGTTCTGGGGTGGCCGACGGCGAAGGGGATGGTGATGAAGTTAGTGGCATAGAACTTTGGTCATAATCAAGGTCAAGAGGGTCTTCGTTTATAATATGAAGTGGAGTTTCAAGACGTGAAGGCACTTTTTTTAGCTTAGGTCGAGTATCCTCTGTAATATAGCTATGAGTACGAATATAATCAAACATAGCAGTAAAAGCATTTTTACTAAGATGAATACCATCACCTATCGTGTAGCCTGATTTTGCGTATCCAGATTTCTCGTCCGTAAGAACTTCAGCAGTATTAACAAATTTGTAGCCCTCGTCCTCGGCAAGCTCAATAAGAGCGTCATTGAAGGCTCCAATAGTTTTCATAGTAACACCAGGGTTTGAGCGGTTTTTTGCAACTGGTGGAACAGCATTTATAATAATATCCGCCTCGGGGTAAGCCTCGTGGATTTCATCTAGAGAATTTTTATAATCCTTAATAAAACCACTAACATTTCCTAAAGCATTGTTGGTGCCGTAGGTTATAACAATTCTTCGTGGCTGCATTAGCTCAACGGCCTTTGGCACAGTCACGCCGCCTTCATAGCCTTTGAAAAAGCACATTTTCTTTGTAGGAACATGCTGAATACCCATCGAAACAGCAGCGGCAGTATTATCCAATGAAGTAAAGCCGTAAAGCATCATTCTTACTGTATTAGAGTCGCCAAGAAATAAAGTCTCGTCAATATAATCCTTGCCAGCATCATCAGATTCTTGCAAAACGGTTTCAAGATAATCATTGTTTTTAGGTTTTTTCTTATCGTGTTTCTTCGTAGTAGTATCAGATATAGAAGAAGAATTCATCTCACCAAAACTGATGCTTAGAGAAGATATTATAGTGCATATTAGTGCAATTAAAATTATCCAAGCCAATATACAGGCCACAAAAATTATTCGAATGCGTTTTTTTTGCTCAATAGGCATTTCGTTTAAAGAGCAGAAAAAAGCAGAGATAAAATTTCTTGGCCGTCTTTTATTATTACTTGTTCTTTTTCGTCGTTTACTCAAAGTTAATAACTCCTATCAAAAAATAATTAGTTGTGACATTATAGCATATTATGATGAAAAAGTATAGTGAAAAATTACTTCTAGTTATTGATAAAATTTCAGAAAACCAGAAAATCTAGCTCAAAAAACAGTAGTTAAGTAGTTACTGTTTTTAAATTTGCAAGTGATTTTTTACACCAACTAGAAGAATATAAAAGGAAAAATATCAAGCTCGCAATAATAGTGGAAGCAACTGTATCAGATAAAAAGTGCCTGCCTAAAATAAGCCTTGATAATGCAGAAAAAGCAATATAAATGTAAGAAGCAATTAAAAGTAGAGTAGATTTATCTTTAAAGAGTGTAAAGAGATGCGGCAAAAGTAGAAGAATTAAAATACCGCAAGCGGCAGCGGTATGGCCCGACGGGAAACTGCTTCCACCGTTTCCAAACTGGTACCACGGTGTGAAAAGCTCGAAAGAATTAGCGATAGCCATATCATGAAATCTAGTACGTTGCCAGATTTGCTTTAAAACAAAAATTACAGTATTAGTAGATACGCAATATAATGCAGAAAAATTAGCAATAAATAAAATTTTGCCTTTGGTTATCTTGTTTTTATCTTTGTAAAAGAAATAAAGAGGATAAAGAAATAAAAAAATATAAAGAGGAATAAAACATATGTTCTCCATAATAATGCCAAACAAATTAGTGGGAGAATATAATGCCGAGGCTATATTAAAATCATAAAAAGCAGCAAAAATAAAAACAGCTGCACAAGCAATCAAAAGCAGAGTAGATTTGATTCGTATATTTTTCAACGTGCCCCCCTTAAAAGAAAAAAGCAAACTTACAAGAATTAAGTATAAAATAAGAATATATCTATAATTATCACAAAAAAATTATAAAAAATACATCCAATAATATAATAACTCAAATAAATATATTTACAAGTGTTTTTTTCGTGACAACCGCTAACAACTGTGATATAATGAATAATATATAAATTTTATGTAATGAATATATAAATGAATTACATAAATAATAGTAGGGGTGAAAAGTTATGTCAGTTATGAAAAGTGCAAACTTAGGAAGTTTTAAATTCCAGGTGGATAATAGCGGTATTCAAATTAAGGAAGGCGAAGTTTCGATTATAAAATTTAATTCAGGTTTTATTGCAGGCGTAAGCTCTGCAATAACGCAGGTTAATGGAGCAAACGGAATTAAATTAAATCGCAACTTAAAAGGTAAAATAGTTTCAACTTCTTTTGAGATGACCAAAGATGTTTTATCTGTTGAATTAAATGGACAACTTCCAGATTACAATAATACACCGTGGAATATCAGCTTTTACGAAGGTGATGCGGGACTTCGTTTTGAGATAACGCTTGAGGGCTATGATGAGATAGAACTTAGCTTTTATAGCGCTGAAGGCGAGGGCGTATTCGGTTTTGGTGAACAGTCTGAAACTTTCAATATGAACGGAAAATCCTGCACTATATTCGTAAACTCAAGAGTAGGCGAAGGTATTAAGACTTTTGTTTCTGATGATGACATAGCAGGCCCAGCCCCAATGCCAATTCTTGTTACTACCTGTAATAGAGCTATTGTTTTTGAGCAGAACGCTATATACAGAATGGATATTAAAAAAGAATTAGAGAGCACTATCAA
>CAMQUX010000172.1 GCA_947037905.1 uncultured Desulfovibrionaceae bacterium
CTATATCTGACTAAAAACAAGAAACAAGAAGAACTTTTGCTTTTTTATCTCCAATACTTATTGCACTATGCGGTGTATTTGGTGTGATATATGCACAGTCGTCCTTTTCTAGTATTTGCCCATCCATAATTTGAATGCGCCCCTCTAAAACATAAATAAAACGTTCATCATTATGCTCGTATTTTGTATCATCGTTAAATGGAATTTCAAGTAGTTGCGGTTCCATTCGTTTAAATTGAACACTGGCGGCAAGAGCCCATTGTGTATAGCTACGTTTACCATCATCGAAAACAAGCCCCTTACGATCTGCAACACGGGTAACTATGAAAGGAGAAGAATCGCTTTCTTCCTCAAGCAAACTATTTAGTTGGATTGAAAGCGCGCGAGAGATTTTTAGCAAAACAGAAAACGAGGGGGTATGCTGACCATTTTCAACACGAGAAAGGTATCCTTTTGAAACACCAGATAACTGCGCAAGAACATCAAGCGTGAGTTTTTTTCTCTTACGTAATACTTGAACACGCTTCCCTACAGTCTTAATATCAATTGATTGTTTCATATTCACTCACATTATTATAATTTATAAAAAAGACAGCATTTATGCCAACTCTGTTTAGTATCTGCAACTTCTATTTCGTAATCCAATATTTTTTTAAAAAAACTATTTTAGTCGCAAAATATACTATTACTTATAACTAACATATTTACAGATATTAGTTACTTCTAAAAGAAAAAACTCTCTGTAAAACCATCTTAACTCAACCTACTTATAATATATAACATATTTATATTATATATATTATATTCTTTAACCTTATATTCATATATTTATAAGTATACTTATAACTTTCCCATAGCATTTTTTATCCAAATGCTTAGAAGATATACACTTAATATACGATAAATTCAATAAAATACCTTTATAAATAAAAATTACTTGTTAATATAAAAATATTTTAATTAAAACTTACATTAATATTACTTTTAGAATCTAAACTTATATTTAGAACAAATACATTTACTCTTATCACAAAAAGAGACCTGTAGTTTTCGCTACAGGTCTCTTTAAAATTCTTTATTTCTTGTTTCTAATTTCTATTTCCGTACTTCTTGTGGTGGAGCTGAGGAGAATCGAACTCCTGACCTCTTGAATGCCATTCAAGCGCTCTACCAATTGAGCTACAGCCCCACAAGAACTCATAATCTAACGATAACTAAGTACTTCTGTCAACTACATTTTGCTAAATTACAATAAAAATACAAAATATCACTCTATTACATTGCAAGAATCGATAGTTTTCGTTACCTTATCCCTTAGCTATTATCTTATGTATTATTTCCGTGTACGGCCCAATGCATCGCTAATTTTATGCATCGCTAATTTTATGTATCGCTAATTTTATGTATCTTCTATATATAAATAATTAAAAGAGACTTTTATGTTTTTACGCATTTTATATAAAACCCTTTGGTTATTTGTTACCTTTTTAGGCATCACGCTTATTAGTTTCTTTGTTATTCACCTTGCGCCAGGCTCCCCTACCGACCTGCAAACAACGCTCAGCCCAGAAGTAAGCACCCTTGCAAGGGAACAATTACAAAAACTCTACGGGCTAGACAAACCGCTGCACGAGCAGTATGTTCAGTGGGTAAAAAGACTCATAGAGTTCGATTTCGGCTATTCTTTTTCCGATAACCGCCCTGTTTGGGATAAAATTAAAGAACGCCTACCGCTCACGTTCGGTATGAACATCACAGCGCTTTTCATAACGCTCATGCTCGCTATCCCCATTGGAATATATTCCGCTTGGAAACAAGGTGGAATTTTCGATAAATCCATGACCATACTCGTTTTTATAGGGTTCGCCATGCCGAGCTTTTGGCTAGCGCTCCTTTTAATGAACTTTTTCGGAATAATCTTCCCTGTTCTGCCTATATCTGGTCTGCATTCTTTTTCTTTTGAACAAATGACTTTTCCGCAAAAAGTTGTGGATATTGCAAAGCATCTTATACTGCCACTTTTCATATACGTTTTTTCATCACTCACAGGTATTAGCCGTTTCATGCGCTCTTCCATGCTCGAAGTGCTTAGGCAAGATTATATTAGAACCGCCAAGGCAAAGGGGCTTAAAAATTCCGTCATACTCTTTAAGCACGCTCTCAAAAACGCTATTATGCCAGTTATTACCATACTAGGGCTTTCTATTCCAGGACTTATTGGCGGAAGTGTTATTATCGAGTCTATTTTCAGTCTCCCAGGGCTAGGGCAACTTTTCTATCAAGGAATCATGACCCGAGATTATCCGCTCATCATGGCTAATCTTGTTCTTGGCGCTCTCTTAACTCTTTTAGGTAACATTCTTGCGGACGTTGGCTACGCACTTGCTGATCCACGTATTCGGAAATAAAACTATGAACATACTAAGAAATATATACTCCTCATACAGAGAATTCTTGCACAAATATTTTCACGGCACTGTGCTTTTTTGGATAGGCTTTACGCTCGTTGCCATTGTTTCACTCGGCGCTCTTTTCGCATCAATTATTAGCCCCTATGACCCAAACGCCATAGATATCGCAAATATGCTACAAGCTCCAAGTTACGCGCACCCGCTCGGCACAGACCTTTACGGCAGAGACGTTTTATCTCGCCTCTTGCACGGTGGCAGAGTCTCCTTATGGGTCGGATTTGTGGCTGTTGGGATATCAAGCACTATCGGGATTATTTTAGGACTCATGGCAGGATACATGGGCAGAGTTTTCGATGAAATAATCATGCGCTTTGTTGATATCATGCTCTGTTTCCCTTCGTTTTTTCTGATACTTACAGTCATAGCTTTTTTAGAGCCGAGCCTTTTTAATATAATGGTAATTATCGGGCTTACCTCGTGGATGGGTATAACTCGCCTTGTGCGTGCAGAGACGCTCTCCTTAAAACGTCGAGAATTTGTCGCATCGGCTGTGAGTTCTGGTGCGAGCACTGCTCGTATTTTAGGGCGACATATTTTACCAAATGCGTTAAATCCGATAATTGTCTCTGGCATACTTGGGGTAGCTGGTGCGATTTTAACAGAATCTTCTTTGAGTTTTTTAGGGCTTGGCGTACAAGCTCCACATGCCTCGTGGGGGAATATGCTCATGGAAGGAAAAGAAGTGCTGAGTTTTGCTTGGTGGCTATCGTTTTTTCCAGGCTTTGCAATTTTAATTACAGTGCTCGGATATAATTTGCTCGGGGAAGCACTCCGTGATATGCTCGACCCAAGGTTGCAGTCTTAAAATTTCCATGAAAGACGTAGAAAAATAAACTGCACGTTACATAAAGGAATATACAATGCTCGAAACGCTTCGTATACAAAATCTCGCACTTATAGAAAATGTTACACTTGATTTTAGTGCAGGCATGAACACGCTCACAGGTGAAACTGGCGCTGGGAAATCTTTTATTCTTAAAGCGCTTGATTTTCTTACAGGCGAGAAAATGCACGGGGATCTTATTCGG
>CAMQUX010000173.1 GCA_947037905.1 uncultured Desulfovibrionaceae bacterium
TGTAGCTAAAGGTGCAGCGTTATTATCAAAAGATAAAAAACCTATACTATTTAAGAGTATATACGAAAAAGCTCGTGACCTTAAGGGTAGTAATTTTGAGTCTGATATAGGAAGCTTGCCCGCTTTATTTAAAAATACTGCCGATTATGAAGCTTTTAAAGAACGGCATTCGCAGGAAGGACGCTTAGAACAACAAGCGCTTGATACCGCTGAAGGGGAGCTCTTCTTAGGGCTTGATGTTGGCTCGACCACTACAAAAGCTATCCTTGTGGATAAAAACGATACTATGTTTTTTTCCTCATACAAATCGAATTTAGGCGATCCTGTTCGCTCAGTAATGCTTGTTTTAAAAGAAATATATGAACAGTTACCAAAGAATGCAAAAATAGCATACTCTGCAATCACAGGTTATGGAGAAGGGCTTATTAAGGCAGCACTTGGTGTTGATGAGGGCGAAGTTGAAACCATAGCACATTTTACCGCTGCTAGATATTTTGTACCTGATGTCTCGTTTATTCTTGATATTGGCGGACAGGATATGAAATGTATGTACATTAAAAATGGTGCTATTGATAAAATCATTCTTAACGAAGCATGCTCGTCTGGTTGTGGTTCTTTTCTTGAGACCTTTGCAAAATCGGTAACTTTCACAGTGGAAGAGTTTGCAAAAGCCGCACTCACAGCAAAAAATCCTATGGATTTAGGCTCACGCTGTACTGTATTTATGAACTCAAAAGTAAAACAGGCACAATAAGAAGGCGCCACAGTGGGAGATATTTCTGCTGGACTGTCCTATTCTATCGTCAAAAACGCGCTACATAAAGTTATTAAAATGGGCTCTATTGAAGAGCTTGGCACTCATCTTGTTGTTCAGGGTGGAACGTTCTTTAACGACGCAGTTTTACGAGCATTTGAACTATCAGTTGGCGCAAAAGTTACACGCTTTGCCATATCTGGACATATGGGAGCTTTTGGAGCAGCACTTATTGCTCGAAATACCTATACAGAACAAGAATCTACGCTCATAAAAAAAGATGCGCTCGAAACTTTTGAAATGCAATCACACAACGTGCGTTGTAAAAAATGTACCAATAATTGCTTGCTTACTATTAATCAATTTAACGGGCAAAAAAAATACATCACAGGCAATCGCTGCGAGCAAGGTGTGCAGGAATTTACAGAAAAATCTACACTACCAAACTTGTTTCAATATAAAGAAGAACGTCTTTTCAGCTACTACACACCTCTTAGTGACGAGCTCACTACACGTGGTGTTATTGGTATTCCACGTGTTCTTAATATTTTTGAAAATTATCCTTTCTGGTTCACATTCTTCACAGAGCTTGGGTTTAAAGTACAGTTATCAGATAGATCTTCGAAAAAGCTCTTTAATAGCGGGCTTGAGACAATCTCATCGCAAACAGTGTGTTATCCTGCAAAAATGGTGCATGGGCATATTATAAATCTTATATCAAAAGATATTAAAACCATATTCTATCCATGCGTTCAGTTTGAGCAACTAGAAGACGGTGCAGATAATAACTTTAACTGCCCTGTTGTTTGTGCTTACCCTGAAGTTATACGATTAAATGTAGATATATTAGCAGCTAAAAACATAACTTTCTTAGAGCCTTTTTTAGGGCTACATAGCACAAATAGTGTTGAAGTTGTTATGGCTAGAACATTAGCAGATGTAGGGCATACTATAAGCAAACGTGAAATACGTGAGGCTACACAAAAAGCTTATGCCGAAATGGAAAAATACAAAGCAGATGTAAGAAATGCTGGAGAAGAAGCATTAGCGTATATTAATGAAAATAAACTTACAGGCGTTGTGCTTGCGGGAAGACCGTATCATATTGATGGCGAAATCAATCATGGTATTCCTGAGCTTATTATTCAAAATGGACTCGCTGTTCTTTCTGAAGATTCCATTGCGCATCTTGGTGTTGTGCATTTAGAAAAACCAATGAACGCAATTGATCAGTGGACATATCATTCACGTCTTTATAAAGCGGCATTTTATGTAGCAAAGCAGGATAATTTAGAACTTGTTCAGCTAAATTCTTTTGGCTGTGGGTTAGATGCTGTTACAACTGAGCAAACAAGTGAAATCTTAGACCGTCATACAAAACTGTATACGCTCATCAAAATAGATGAAGGAAGTAATCTTGGCGCAGTGCGTATCCGTATACGCTCACTCATTGCAGCCATTGAGGACAGAAAAAAACGTCAACTTATACGTCAATATAAACCGTTAAAAGAGCGTGTTAAGTTCTCAAAAGAAATGAAAAAGACCCACACAATAATTGCTCCGCAAATATCGCCTATCCATTCTCGTATGATGGAGCAAGCATTTAGATCTGACGGTTATAATTTTATAATATTAAAAAAAGCAGACAGAGAAGATATAAATTACGGGTTAAAATATGTGAATAACGACTCTTGTTATCCTGCTATTTTAGCCATAGGTCAGCTGCTGCGCTATTTAGATTCACCAGAGTGTGATCCAGATAGAACCGCTGTTATTATATCTCAAACAACGGGCGCATGTAGGGCTACCAATTATATTGCTTGGCTTAGAATGGCTCTTGAAAAAATGGGCAAAAATGATATCCCAGTTCTTTCCTTTAACTTACATGGTATAGAGAAGCATGAAGGTTTTAACATTGGCATACCACTTGTTAGAAAGCTTATAAATGCACTGCTCTATGCTGATATTCTAATGCGTTTATCCTTACAAACTCGTCCGTACGAAAAAGTTGCTGGCACAACCAATGCTCTCTACGAAGAATGGGCAGAAAAATGTGAACAATATACATTTGACTCTAAAATAAAAAGTTTTAAAAACGTTATTAAAGAAGTAGTAGCAGCATTTGATAAAATTGAAAGAACAGATGTTGTGAAACCTCGAGTGGGTATTGTTGGCGAGATTTTGGTGAAATTCCAACCAGATGCGAACAATCATATAATAGATATTATTGAGCGTGAGGGTGGTGAGGCTGTGATGCCTGACTTTATGGACTTTATCCTTTACTGTGCATATGATGAGTTAATTCTTGCAAGTATGGGTTTAAGTACTTTTGTTAAAAAGAGTGCCACTAAAATACTACTCACTTGGATTGAATATAAACGTGGAGCGCTGCGTAAGGCATTAAAAAAGAGCAAGCATTTCATAGCTATGCCTCATATTTTTGATATTGCAAATATGGCAAAAGAAGTTGTCTCTCTTAGCAATCAATCTGGTGAGGGCTGGCTGTTAACAGGAGAAATGTTAGAGCTTATAGAATCAGATGTAAAAAATATTATCTGCGTGCAGCCTTTTGCATGTTTACCGAACCATATTACGGGCAAGGGCGTTATGAAAACACTCAAAAATAAATATGATGATGTAAATATTGTTGCTATAGATTATGACCCAGGCGCAT
>CAMQUX010000174.1 GCA_947037905.1 uncultured Desulfovibrionaceae bacterium
ATGGGATCAAACAGTAGAAGATGCACTTCATTTAGCAGGCTTTAGTTCCTTTGCAGAGCAAGAAGAAGCGTATAAAGTACAGTGTGCGAAGAAAAAATAATAAACTGAAGATATTAAATAGATAGTATTATGTAAAAGTAAAAAGTTTATAAAAGAAGAGTCTAGACCTTAATGGTTTGGGCTCTTTTTTTATCTTAAACTAGTAGAATGAAGATCGTTTAGTCTGGTAGATTTTGATTTTTTACAGACAAGTAGGAGAGATAAAAAACAGATATAATTTAAGACCATTTATTTTTTTCTACATAATATTTAGTAGAGTATTTTTTCTAAAGAGAAAATAAAAACTCAAAGGAATAGTTTAAAAGTATATATAGAAAGAGTAAATAGGGGAGAAGAATGTGGATAAAAAGAATTAAAGAAAAATTCAAAAAATGGATAGAGAATTAATACCGCAAGAGTTAAAAAAAGAAAGCCCTCGTACGAAGGCTTTCTTTTTTTAGTTTTAATATAATAGTCAATCTATTATTTTGTTAGTCTACTATTCTGCTACTGGAGGAGCCATAACAGCTGGTTGTTTAGGAGCAACTAGTGGAGATAGCAATTTATCGTTTGAGTATAAGTTACCATTTTTTATGGACATATTAAGAGTTGCTGTCTTATCGTTTACAGTAAAGTGAGAGCCAAACCCAATAGAGTTAGCTACTTCATAAATGTTAACAGGCATATCTATTTTAATACTGGCCTGTAGATTAGTTAGAATATATTCATTATCTACCATTTCAATATTAGGAGCATTTTCATTTGGAGGGAAAGTAACACTGCTTGTTATAACAATCTTATTTCCTTCTGTAGAACTTATAGTGATAGTTCCAAAATCAGCAGTAATACCTTTAGTAAGGAGAATTTGTGCTTCTTTCTTTCCATAATCAGCATCATTTACAGTAGGAAGGTTAGCCATCTTAGAGCTGTTTAGATTTAATATAGCACTTGGAAGAGCAAATACCATATCTTTTCCTGTTATAGAGATAAATGCATCACTAGTAAAGAGAGCACGAACCATAGCAGGAATTATTTCACTTGAAACATCTAGTGAAAAATTACTTTTTTGAGTAAATTCTTCACCCTTTACAGTGAATTTATCTTTTCCTTTAAAGTCTTTAGCAACAAGTGTATCATCAATATAGAGAGCTTTTATAGCGCTATCTGTACTTCCTTTACTTCCACTAACATAAGGTGGTAGAAGGTCTCCATCACCAGAAATGCTCATTTCATCAATTTTAAGATCGTTATTGTAATTTGTAAACACAATAGAAGGGAAGGTTCCTTTAAAAGAATTAGATTTAAAGTGAAGTGTATACGGAGCAAGAATAAAATTTATATTGCTGCCATCTTTAGCAATATCTTTAAGAAAAAGTTCATTACTTTCGATATGCGTGTTCATGTTTCTAAATAGGCTAAAACTTGTAGTCCATTTTTTAAGAGAGAGCAGTTGTGGAAGCTCAGTTTCATCAAAAGTGAGTGTTATGCCTGATAAACCTAGTGAGTATTTCCCTGTAATAACTACATTTTGTGCAGTAGGATTTTTAGGAAAGAGCACAGGAGATATAAGCTCAAGAATTGCTTGATTTTCTTCTGTTGATAAATTTTTGGTAAAAGTTACAGAAAAAGTTCCTGAGAAGAAGCTTTCTTTAGTAAGTACTGTAGAAGTAGTTAGATAACCCATAGCACTTTCTTTGTTTTGCGCCATTTTTGTTACATAAGAAGGAAGGTAGTTTAGCGCAGCAAAAAAAGCGATTAGAATCAGAATAAGTGATGCGATAAGTATTTTTATCAGACGTGACATAGTTAATCCCCATATTAATTTGAAATGTTAAAGTTCATCTTAGTTAATGTTTTATAATATATATCAAACATAAAAAAAACAAGTAAAGAATTAAAAAAAAAACAATTACAATAAAGTAATAATAACCGAAAATATATTTGTTTCAATTATTTTATAAGACTATTTATTAATTTCTTATAAGTATTACTAACAAAAAAACTTAGCAGGTGGGTTCTCTTATTCTTAGTAATATTTCAAATCCATTTTAGTTTGCTAAGCAGATTTGTTGTTACTAAATCATAAAATATGAACATATTTAATTAATAATAAGTGCAGTTTTCTTAGTTATACTACTACTACTACTACTACTACTACTACTACTACTACTACTACTGCTGATTACTGATTATCTAAAGACTTGGGCATTTTATTTTTATAATAGGAATGATCATATTTCCAGTAGGGATGATAGACTGGAATAAATCTTTTATCATTCGCGTAGAGTACTCCCTCTTTTAGGATTATGTTGAGTATTTTATTTGTATTTTCTGTTATGAAGTAGCCATGAGGATCTTTAGGGTTTTCTAATAAATCATCATAAATAACAGTAGGGACTAGTAACTTTAGCTTGGCTTGTAGCTGTTTTACTATGAGTGCTTCATAATCGCTTGAGTGTATCTTTTTTTCAGAAAAATCTTTGTTAGCAGGGAGGAAAATACTACTTGTTATAATAATTTCATGCTCGTCTGAGTTCGCTATTTTAATTTTTCCAAAATCCAAAAAGATACCTTTTTCAAGAATAATTTTCATCATAATACGAGAGAGAGTCGTGTTATTTGCGTTTGCTACTGTAATACTAGCTACTTTACTAGCATCTGCTTTTGTTGGATCAAGTAAATCACTTGGTAAGTTAAAGACAATATTATTTGCAAAGAAAGTAATATATGGTTCTTTTGTAAGGATATTAGGCTTATATGAACGAATTATACTGCTTTTAAAATCAAAAAATACAGAGTGTCGTTGAGTAAAAGTTTCATTTTTTACATAAAAAGTACTGTTTACTAAAAAATCTTTAATAAGGAGTTCTGTATCAGAGTAGAGTCCTTTAACTTGAGTATTTATGGTTCCTCGTTCAAGAAGATTTTCAAGTTCACCATTAGCTGAGAATATAATTTCTTCAATTTTAAAACCATTACGAAGGTTTACCGTAGGCAAAATAAGCTGAAAAGAACTTGATGCAATATTGAGCGTATATGGCGATATGCTCGCTATTTTCCCCTCGTTAAAACGAATCTCCCCACCTTCAATGTTTGTTATCATTTGACGTATTAAGCTAATATTTGTTGTCCATTTTTTAAGAGAGAGTAGCTGTGGAAGCTCCTCTTCGTTCATGGTGAGTGTGATGCCTGCTAAGTTTAAAGAATACGTGCCATTTAAGATAATACTCGTAGCATGTGGATTTTTGGGGAAAAGTATAGGGGAGGTATAAGGGCAAATTAAGCTAATACTCGTAGCATTTGGATTTTTGGAGGAACGTATAGGGGAGGCATAAGGGCAAATTAAGCTAATACTCGTAGCATTTGGATTTTTAGAG
>CAMQUX010000175.1 GCA_947037905.1 uncultured Desulfovibrionaceae bacterium
AGACATCGATAGAATAATGCAACTATATGTCTTACATAACTATCTTTCTTTGCGAGAAGTTATAGGTTCTTTTGCAAATCTGAAACAAGAAACAGAGTTATGTGTTGCAAAAGAAGTAAAAAGAATTAGAAGAAATATTGGTATTTATTTAGAGGCACTTCATGAAGTTCGTAAAGAAGCGGCATGGTTTCCCTTTCCTCGTATGCTTTTAGAATTCAATTCACAATTTAATCAATGTGTTGAGTCGTTAAAATGGATAGGGGATAATCCTATTATGAAGCAAGGGAATCATCTTGGGGCTCAACAACATTCACGAAAAATTGAAGAGAATATTCGCAAATTAAGACGCTCTTTAATAACGCTTAAGATAGTTCGTGATGCGTCATTATTTGGAGTATTACTTGGTAAACGGTTTATAATTTATGAAGTATTTTTTCTTTTATTAGCACTTATAGGTTTACCGCTAGCTATGTATTTTGTAGGAGATATTTTCGGAGACAAGGTTTCTTCATATATAAAAGATAATCAATGGGAATTTCAAAAAGGTTTAGTTATAATACTGAGTGTGCTTGCTTTAATATTATCAGCTCTTGGGAGTACCTTGAGTTTTGAGCGGGTTAAAGAAAAATTATTTAAAGAGCCAGATGAAGAAGATAATAAATAAATGATATATTTCTACTATAGATAGATATACTTTGTAGCATACATAAAATCCCTCCTAGTTATAGGAGGGATTTTATGTATAATTTTAAAAATATATAATTAAAAGATTCTTGTTTATTTTAATATTTATTCAATCCAAGTGGTTACAGGTGCAAGGCGAGTGGGAATTCTCTTATAAACAACTTTAGAATAGCCAAGAATAAGACTTGCGTGTACATGATGCCCTTCAGGGATACCATATTCAGTACGAAGTTCTGCATTTTCTTGTAAAATTCGTGTAAAGAATCCAATCCAACAAGTACCTAAGCCATGAGAGTGAGCAAGGAGCTCCACGTAGCTAGTTCCAATACTAATATCTTGTTCTGCTTCAGGGCTTATTTCTGGCTTGCAGTGGCCAACAATAATACATGGCGCATTATAAAAAAGAGGATCTTCACCATTTTCATAAGCACGTACAAGTCCTTTTAACGAAGGGACCTCTTTAGCAATATCCATTGATTTTTCAAGCAGTGTTTTCATGCTATCAAAGCCAAAAATAACAGTCCAGTTTATAGGATGGACATTTTTAGCAGAAGGAGCATACTGAGCGTGTAAAAGTATTTTCTCAAGTAAAGATTTTTCAATAGTTTTATTTTTAAATCTTCGTACAGAACGTCTTGAAGAAAGAAAATTCTCAAGTTCTTCTGGACTGATCAGTGGTTTAATATGAGGTAATTTTTCTTCACTATAATCAAGATGCAGTGCATCATGCGGGCAAACAGCTTCACAGTGTCCACAGCGCAAACAAAGTCTGCTTGCAGCTTTTCGTACAACGGGAAACCCTTCTTCATCTTGGGAAAAAAGCTTTACAGGGCAATCATTTATACAGTGGCAATCTTTTTTGCACAGGTCTTTATTTATTATTATCATATATTAGCCTCCGTTAGCCATATTATAGCGTCTAATATCATTTTATATGTAGAAAAGAAAGAAAAGAATTATTTTTAAGCAGGAAAAAGTTATATAAGCGGGATACACCATGTTTTAGTTGACCAAAATTGCATAGCATGGCATAAAAATAATCTGAATATGTATATTTTCGTGGTATTTTTTGTATCATGATTAAAATATTTTAGGAGAAAAATATGTTAAAACCATCTATAAATGTAAGTCTTGAAGGTATTCCATTTATTATATTAGCAGCTTTTGCTACATTATTATCTGCAATGCTTGATCTTTGTTTTTTGACTCTTATCTTTTTTGCACTCACTGCTTTAATAGGACATTTTTTTAGAGATCCAGAAGTGGTAGAACCATTAGATGATACTGCTATTGTAGCTCCAGCAGATGGAAAAGTAGTTAAAATCACAAAAGAAATAGATCCAATAACAGGTGAATCACTTCAAATGGTTGCAATATTTATGAATGTTTTCAATGTTCATGTGAATAGAATGCCAGTGGCTGGTAAAGTTACAGGAATTCATTATATTCCTGGTAAGAAAATGAATATAGCTTTTGATAAAGCAAGTAAAGATAATGAGCGTAATTTAATAGAAGTAGAAACTGCAGCAGGTGAGCGTTTTTTAATTATTCAAATAGCAGGTTTACTTGCGCGCCGAATAGTTTGTTGGGCAGAAAAAAAAGATACACTCAAACGTTCTGAGCGTTTTGGTCTTATAAAATTTGGTTCCCGTGTTGATTTATATTTCCCAGATACATACAAAGTGAATGTAAAAGTTGGAGATAAAGTTACTGCAGGGCAAAGTGTTTTGCTTGTAAAAGAATAGTACTTTATTATTAATTAGTGTATTAACTTGTAAAAGAATAGTTTGGAGAAGTTGATGATAGAGAAAAAAGTACCTCGCCATAAAAGTGTCTATATATTACCAAACATGATAACCATGGCAAGTTTATTTGTAGGTCTTTTAGGTATATTATGGGCAATAGAAGGCAAATTTGAGTACAGTGCTGTTGCAATTATTGTAAGTGGCATTTTTGATGGGCTTGATGGTAAAGTTGCACGTATGACACATACAAGTAGCGCTTTTGGAGTGCAATTAGATTCTTTAGCTGATTTAGTAGTTTTTGGCGTATCGCCTGCAATTACAATGTATTTATGGCAATTACAATATATGAGTAACTACGGTAAAGTTGCAATGTTTCTATATATTGCTTGTGGTGCTCTTCGTCTTGCTCGTTTTAATGTGCAAAGTGAATATGCTTCAAAAAAATTCTTTATTGGTCTTCCAATTCCATTAGCGGCACTTACTTTAGCTACATTTATTCTTTTTCAGAAATATTTGCCGGCTATGGTTGTAGCTAATTTAGATATAATAGTGCTTATACAAATGTACGTTCTTGCTTTTTTAATGGTGAGTACTGTTCGTTTTGCATCTTTTAAAGAATATAGTGGATTTAAGGCGCACCCTTTTGGTAATATGGTAATAGCTATGATTTGTATTGGAATTATAGCCTCACGCCCACGATTTTTATTTTATATAGTAACTTTAATATATATAAGTTCTGGTTTACTTTATACTTTGTATCTTTTATCTCGTCGCTTTCGTGGAGTGAGAAAAGAAAAACAAGTTTAGATGCTATAATTTATTCATACAAAACAAAAAAATCTATTTGCTCAAGGCAGATAGATTTTTTTTGACCGTAAGAACTATGAACTATGAAGCATGAACTATGAAGCATGAACTATGAAGCATGAACTATGAAG
>CAMQUX010000176.1 GCA_947037905.1 uncultured Desulfovibrionaceae bacterium
GGTTAATGCGTGAGGTTAATGCGTGAGGTTAATGCAAAAAGAAAGAGCAATATACATTGCTCTTTCTTTTTCTAATTACTACTAGTTTTTATGTTATTGCTAACATTGCTACTATTCTTCTTCTTTTTATTATTCTTGCGAGTTCTATTTTTTTGTTAATCCCAAATTCTTTTATCTTCAATTGGGCGAATTTGAGCAGGAAGTGTTCCTGGTGTGACAATATTTAAATTAGGTCGTAGTTTAATTCGTTGACGGAAAGAGTGCAGTAAATCATCTTCACGTTCAAATGAGGTAACTTCTATAGTAAGTTTCATCTCATCAACACCGCCTACGTTTGTTACTTCTATTTGCCAGCGTTTTACTTCTTCAAAATTAGCCATTACTTGCTCAACTTGATGAGAGTAAACAAACATGCCTTTAATACGAGCGGTCGTATCAACACGCCCAACTATATTTCCAAGACGAGGGCTTGTTCTACCACATGGACATGGAGAGTTTTCAATATAACTCAAATCCCCTGTAGCTAAGCGAATAAGCGGATAGGTTTTATTAAAAGCAGTGACAATAATTTCACCAACTTCACCATCTTTAAGAGGAAGTCCTGTATCTGGATGGCATATCTCTACAAAAGCTCTATTTGAAAGATGCAAGCCTGTTTTATGAAAACATTCATAGCCAATAGCACCAATATCTGCTGTTCCATAACCTTGGCGAATAATTGCATCGAATTTTTTTTCTAAAACACTACGCATAGATTCTGAAAACTTCTCGCCCGTAACAAAAGCAACTTCTAAAAATAAATCTTTTCGTAAAGAAAGACCCATTTCTTCTGCTTTTTGCGCAAGATGCATTAAATAACTCGGAGTTCCTACATAACCTGTTGTTCGCAGTTTTTGCATAATCTCAATCTGCCCAACGGTATTACCTGGCCCTGCTGGCACAACCGCACAACCTAAATTGCGTAGCGGTTCCTCAAACATAAGCCCTGCTGGTACTAAATGATAATTAAACGTAACTTGCGCAACATCTCCAGCACGAAATCCTGCTGAATAAAAACCTTCTGTCCAACCCCAGTAATCATCTGCTCTATCTTCTGGATCAAAAATTGGACCAGGTGATAAAAATATACGACGCAGTTCTCCTAAATCTTTTGTTAAAAGACCGCCTAAACGAGGTCCCATAGACTGAAGGAATATGAGTTCTTTCTTCTTTATTATAGGTATATGTTTTAAATCCGATAATGTATTAAATTTATCTACATTAAACTGTACTCGGTCAAAACGTTTTTTAACATCCTCGGAATAACGATAAGCATATTGTAATAATTCTTTCAATTGCAAGAAATAATACTGCTTACGCTCACCTTCATCAAGTACTTCTCTACGACTAAAAATCCCTTCTGTACGATCTTTGCGAGTCATGCAACTCTCCTTATTAGCTAAAATTTACTTCTCTCTTATACCAAAATTAGAAATTTTTGCAAGCTTTTATTATTTTATCCAATCATATAGTGTGTTTAAAGTAAAATAACGTATCTTTGCTCATTATTTTTACAATATTTTTTTACGAACAGGAAAAAAAAACTTGACTTTAAACTGTTCTCTGAGTAGATAAAAAAAACAAATAATTCTTATTTGCTTTTTAGTATGTGGGTCGTTAACTCAGTCGGTAGAGTATCTGCCTTTTAAGTAGAGAGTCGCTGGTTCGAGCCCAGCACGACCCACCACTAAAAAAAACAAATCTCAAAATATTATCTCCTAGGAGATTTTTTTTTTTGCCCAATATTTTTTTATCTACTATTTTTTACATTTCCATTTTTACCTTTCCATTTCTTGCCTTACTAAGAATTATTTCCTTACACTTCACTTAGTCTCATAATTAAACTTTGCTACTTTCATATTGCTATAGCTTTTTCTATTACTAGTGCGCAAAATTCTCTCATCTGTTATAATAAGCAATTGATTCACCATATTAACATATATTTTATAAAAAGCACCAAGTGTCTATCTATTATAATAAGTAGTAAAAAATACTAAAAAAAATTATTCTTTCTTTGTGTCTTATAATAAAAACTTCTTATATCTAGCAGAGATAAAATATATTTGCTCTTTTTTTTAAAAAAATATATTTGTCCCTAAAAATTAAAAAAAATTAATTTTATAGACTATTTACTTATTATCCTTGAAATTTATTTTTAAAAAAGATAAACTGTAAAAATATTATAGAAATTATAATACACTATTTAAATAAATCTTTATAGTTTATATCTTACAATATAATAGTTTGTATCTTACAATATACTTACTAGTTATGATAGGACTTATAATTTATCAAATAAAGGATTTTATGTGAACCTAAACGCCCTTAAACATATTCGAGATTTCTTTTTTGCGAAAAAGAAAGAAGAGATACAAAATGCTCTGCTTCAACTCGAAAAAGAAAATAAAAATGCTTTTTGCGATAATACAGACTGGCAAGAGCTCGAATATGCATATAATCGATTATTTGTAGGTCCTATGAAAATTGCTGCTCCGCCTTATGCATCTTATTATCTCTCAGATAACAAAGATCTTATGAGCTCGGTAACACACTCTATTCGCAAAATTTATCATACTATAGGTGTGCAAGTTCCAGAGCAAAATAAAATTCCTGATGACTTTCTACCTTATGAGCTCGATGCCCTTATTGCACTGCTCGCAGTAGAAGAAAAAGAAACTATTCACACAGAGTCTCTTAAAGAACTCACAGAACATTTGCAAAAATGGATACCACTTTTTTGTGAAAGCATACGAAATGAATCAGATACTCCAAAAGAAATTCTGTATACCATAAATCATTTAGAAAACATTATAGTAACTCTATAATAAATATTATCAGGAGATAAGCCTATGCTTAAGGAAAAAAGTTCCAAAGAAAAAGCTGTTTCAAGGCGTACTTTTTTAAAAGGTGCTGTAATAACAGGAGTTGCCGCAAGCATACCTTGTCAGCTACTAAGTCCTAAAAAATCAGACGCTGCGACTTTTTCACCAGAAAGCTATGATATGTTTCGTAACGCCTGCCCTAGAAACTGTTACGATACATGTAGTGTAGTCACAGGAGTAAAAGATGGCATTGTACAATTTGTAGAAGGTGCAGATGAGTCTACCTTTACGCACGGTGGTCTTTGCGTAAAAGGCTATTCGTATACACAACGCCCTTATAGTGCAGATAGAATCAAAACGCCTATGATTCAAGATGGTAGACGCTCTGGAAAATGGAGAAGTATCACTTGGGATGAGGCAATGGATATTATTGCGAAAAAAATTCTTGATCTAAAAGCAAAAGATGGCAACCTACTTGGTATGGTGCTTGATAAAT
>CAMQUX010000177.1 GCA_947037905.1 uncultured Desulfovibrionaceae bacterium
CGAGATTCTCCGGAGTGACTGGAGTTCAGACGTGTGCTCTTCCGATCTGTTTCCTTTGTACGGTATAACCACGATGAATGCTTTATGCCAGATAACATGCCTAAAATTGAAATACTTTTTTGGGAGCAAGTGGAGTTAAAAGCAGAAGATATTTGGTTTGTTCCAGAAGGGTGGGTAAATGCTTTAAGTCTTGGTTTAAATAAATGCAGATGTTATCAGTATTGTCAAAGTTGGTCGCAGGTATTTTCAGCACTGCCTGCAAACCTTACATGGCAACAACTACCTGTTTCTTTTTTTGCAGTGTCAGATCCTGTTGCATGGTTTTTACAAGAAAGCATACCAAGTATTTCATCGCTTCCGCCAGTAATACGTCCATATATAGATAAAAACGTCTACTATGCAGATATAGAAGAAAAAAATAAGCGGCAAAAAAAGATCATTAAAATAGCATGGATGCCAAGAAAAAATAATGCCTTCGCAGCAAGGATAAAAGAAATTTTTTATTCACGAAATCCTACTAAACGTGTAGTATGGCTGCCAATAGAGGCAATGAATCAGCAAGAGGTCGCACAAACTCTGCGCGAAAGTGATCTATTTTTATCAACAGGTTTTCCAGAAGGTTTTTCACTTCCACCACTTGAGGCTATGGCATGTGGCGCTATCCCTGTAGGGTTTACGGGCTTTGGCGGCTTAGATTATATGGTACAGGGCGCAAAAAAATCAAACACAGAAAAATTTGGAAACTATAAACCATGGTATCCAAGTTTTGAGAAAGATTTCGGAGCAAATAGTTTCTACGCAGCAGATGCAGATGTGCTTGATGCTGTATTTTGCCTAGAAAAAAGTATAGAAGTGCTCAGTAACAAAGAGCAGCATTATGAGTTTTTACTGGCAGGGCAAAGAACAGCTGCCTTTTACAGTAAAGAAAATCAAATGAATGCACTTGAAAATATTTGGAAAGATTTATAATGCATTATGTACCTTGACATAATAGCTAAACGAATTATTTTAGTAAGATAATATTTGTATGTTTCGGAGGATATATGAGTAAAGAGAATTTTGAATTTAAGGCGGAAATAAGTCAACTTTTAGAAATTTTAGTACACTCTCTCTACACAAACAGAGAGATTTTTTTGCGTGAGCTTATATCTAACGCATCAGACGCATTAGAAAAACGCCGTTTCGAGCAAACAAAAAACGATAATCAAAATGACCAAACTCCTTTTGAGATGAAAATAAGCGTTGATAAAGAGAATAAAACGCTCACAATAGTAGATACTGGCATCGGTATGACAGAAGATGAAGTGAAAGAAAACATAGGAACCATAGCACATTCAGGAACCGCGAACTTTGCAAAGCAACTAGCAGAGGGAAAAGAAAGTGTCGATTCAATAATAGGTCGTTTCGGAGTAGGTTTTTATTCCATATTCATGGTAGCAGATAGTGCAGAGTTAATAACTCGTTCTTTCCGTGATGGAAGCAAGGCTCTTTCATGGACATCAGATGGTAAATCTGGCTATGAGATAGAAGAAATAAAAGAAGAAACTCCTTTTGGAACAAAAATAGTAGTGCATTTAAAAGAAGAGTTTGTAGATCAATTTACAAACGAAAATACAATAAAAGAAATAATCACTAAACATTCCAATTTTATAAATGCGCCAATTTTTGTAGGTGATACTCAGGTAAATACAGTTTCTGCTCTTTGGAGAGAGCCTAAGTTTAAAATAACAAAAGAACAATATAACGAGTTTTATTCATTTCTCACATACGATACAGAAGCGCCGTTAGACGTACTGCATTTTAGCATCGACGCACCAGTTCAGTTCCAAAGTTTACTTTTTATCCCAGAAAAAGAGCATGGAATGTTTGGAATGGACAGAGACAATTGGGGACAAGATTTATATGTTCGTCGCATTTTAATAGAGCATAATTGTAAAAATCTTCTGCCTGAATATTTAAGTTTCTGTAAGGGTGTTGTCGACACAGAAGACCTACCACTGAATATTTCTCGCGAAACATTACAAGATAATCTTCTCTTGCGTAAAATATCAATCTCGCTCACAAAGCAAGTTTTGTCGCATCTCGAAAAAATGGCGAAAGAAAATGGAGATGAGTTCAAAAAATTCTGGTCCGAGCATTCTCGAGTGTTCAAAACAGGTTATATGGACTTTTTAAACAAAGATAAATTTGCAAACTTAGTTCGTTTTAACAGCATGCAAAGCGCTGATGCTGAAGACTTAGTATCCTTTGCTATGTATCAGGATAAAGTAAAAGATACTTTTGGTGCAGACGCGACAAAAGAAATTTATTATTTCTACGCACCAAGCAGAGAAGCAGCACTTTTAAGCCCGTATGTGGAAATATTCCAGCAAAAAGGCATAGAAGTACTCTTTTTATACGAGCCAATAGATGAGTTTATTATGGAAGCTGTGCGTGAGTTTGATGGCTGGAAACTAAGTTCTATTGAGCATGCAGATTTAAGCACTTTAGAGAATCTTTCTAACGTGGAAGATTTTGAAGCACCAAAAGTGGAAGAATTAAATGTGGCAGAAAAAGCTAGTTTTGATGATATGCTTGCAACTATGAAAGACTATTTAGGCGGGCAAGTGGCAGAGGTTAAAATATCTCATCGTCTAACGGGCGCTGCATGCTGTTTAAGTAACCCAGACGGCACACTCAGCTCTTCTATGGAGCGTGTTATGCGTACTATTCAAAAAGATTCAGGCATTCCGCAAAAAGTGCTCGAGCTTAATCCTAACCATACGCTTTTGCGTAATATGTTAGCTCTTTATCAAAAGGACTCAAAAGATTCCTTTATAGAACAAGGCACTAAGCAGTTATTTGAATCAGCACTTCTTTTAGAAGGTTATCTTCAAGATCCGCACGGTCTTGTGGGTAGAATGAATGATTTATTAACACAATCAAGCACATGGTACTTGCAGACTAAATAGCAAGTGAGCTTATTATAAGATGAGCTTGTAAAAATTAAAATAAGATTAAATAGAAACTGGCAACGAGTAGAAGTACTTGTTGCCAGTTTTTATTTAAGAACAGAGACGCACGAAAACACGCACGAAATATTTAAAACAGATGTGCAAACAAATATTCAAACAATATTTAAGACAGATACGCAAAATAGCTATGTACGAAAAGTGTGCAAAACAGCCATGCAAAACAGCCACACAAAAGAAATACGCACGAAAAATATTCAAACAAATATTTGAAAAATGGATATTAACAGAGCGGACGGCTATGAAAAGAAAAAGAAAAACAGAAACAGAAACAAAAATATAAATATAAATATAAAATCGGAAAAATAAGTAATAAAAATAGCAAATT
>CAMQUX010000178.1 GCA_947037905.1 uncultured Desulfovibrionaceae bacterium
TATTAAAATAAGCGCAGAGATGTTTTCTTTTGTACCACTACAAAGCTCTGTAAGAGTTTGCATATCTATTTTTTCAAAAAGGCTTTCAGCAAAAAGTCCTATCCATTTTATATATAGTTTTTCTGGAAGGGCAGGCACCATGTTAGCTACTTCCTTTGCTGATTCTTTGTCCGTTATCATACTCGTAACTTCCAAAAAATCTTCTAATGCACCTTGACGTTTCTCAGAATTTTGTTGATTAATATATGATAGAATCGTTTTTTCAATATAAGATACATATTCTTTCTTTTGCATAATATCCTCAAAAATGTTTTTTTTTTATTGTAGATTATTTTTTATTTTTTTACAATATATAGTGCAGCAAGCTAGTATTTGTTGAAAAATACTAAGCAAACGATACTCTCTGGTAAGAATATACAGAGTAAAAATAAAAGATTTATCTTTTAAAAAATAGCTTTGTTTAAGCATATATTTTGTTCAAGTATATAATGAGTAAAGTTTTAAGCAGGAATATATTCACTAATGCGCAATATACTAACGAATGTATAGTAACTAATATATTGCTAACGATATACGGGTGAATAAAGGAGTTTTTATGCAAGCAGTTCCACAAATTTTAACAATAGCAGGTTCAGACTCAGGCGGTGGTGCAGGAATACAGGCAGATATTAAAACTATAGCCTCACTTGGTGGCTATGCAAGTAGCGTTATAACCGCGCTCACAGCGCAAAATTCCTTAACAGTTACGGGCGTGCATGCTCCTAGTGCAGAATTTGTAGCCTTACAATTAAATACAGTGCTTGATGATATGGATATTAAAGCCATAAAAACAGGTATGCTTTTTTCAGCGCCAATTATCGAGAGTATTGTAATGGTGCTATCAGAAAAGAAAATCCCTCTTGTGGTTGATCCCGTTTGCGTCGCAACAACAGGAGCAATTCTTTTAAAAGAAGACGCACTCTGTGCTTTGCGGGGTAGTATGCTCCCTCTTGCAGATATACTCACTCCAAATATTCCAGAAGCAGAGGCGCTATCTTGCGTAGAAATAACCGATGAGAAGAGCTTACTAAAGGCAGGAGAAAAACTGCTCTCACTAGGTGCAAAAAGCGTTATAATAAAAGGTGGGCATGGAAAAGATAAACATATAATTACGGACTGGTTTTTTGAACAAGGACAAATTCCAGAAGCTTTCCCAAAAAAATATATAGATACAAAAAATACTCACGGTACAGGCTGTACTTTATCGGCAGCTATTGCCTTTTTTCTTGGCTGTGGTTTTACAAAAAAAGAAGCGTTTAAAAAGGCTCAAAATTATTTACACGAGGCACTGCTTGCAGCGTACCCAGTTGGCAAAGGTTTTGGTCCTGTAAATCATGGTGTTTTACAGAGAACAAAAGAGGAAATTTTAGCTCTTTTAGATGAAAAGATATCTTGAAATAAGTATCAGCAAATAAGCAGTAGCTAGAAAGTCCTTAGTAAACAATAACGGATAAGAGTCGAATTTTAAATAAAAAACAGTACAAAATATATAGAGTGATATGATTTATTTTAAGAAATTTTTTTAGGGAAAAATGCTTTTAATTATAATAATAGCAAAGCTTTTCATGATTTCTAAGTTCTTTTAAGAAAATAAAAATGCATAAAATGTGTAGTTAGATATTGACATTTTCTGTAGATTTGGCATAAGTACTAAATACATCGTGTACGCGGGCGTGGCGGAATTGGTAAACGCGCTAGACTTAGGATCTAGTACCGAACGGTTTGGGGGTTCAAGTCCCTCCGCCCGTACCACAATGATTAAAATTATTAGCTAGTTTCTACTTTATAAGAACATGCTAATTCTTTTATTTTTAAGCTTTGAGTAAAATAATACAAAAAAATGTTTTTAGGTGAAGAGCCTATGGGAGTGACATCAAATGAAATACGAAGTAAAAGAACTTTCTACATCAGAACGAAGTGTGAACTTTGTTGTTTCTAAAGAAGAGGTAGATAAAACCTTACAACTTGTTATCGCTCTCTATAAAACTCGTTATCCTTTAAAAGGGTTTCGTAAAGGCAAAGCTCCAGATTCTATGATAGAAAGTAAATACCGTAAAGATATTTACTCTGATGCTGCAAATGAACTTATAAATGATAATGCACGAAAAGCACTTGAAGAAACAAAACTTAATCCTATTTCTCAAGTACATATGGATATGAAAAACGAAGTAGAAAGAGCTAAAGATTTTGAGTTCAGTCTTCGTTTTGAAGTAGTTCCAGAATTTACTCTTCCTGAATATAGCGGACTAGCAGTTCAAGAGGAAAAAGTTGTTTTTGACGAAAAAGAATTAGCAGAACTAGAAGAAAGAATTTGTGAAAATTCAGCAGAAGTTACAGAAATTAAAGAAAAACGCTCTGCAAAAACAGGCGAAATAGCAAATATTAGTTTTGGTGCGTACGATAAAGATGGTAATGTTTTAGAAGAAGTACGTGCAGAGAATTTTGATCTTGTTTTAGGACAAGAGTTTGCTCTACCAGAATTTGAAGAACTCATCATGTCTTTAAAAGTAGATGAGAGCGGTGAAAAAGAAATAACCTTCCCTGAAGATTTTATAAATACAAAACTAGCAGGTAAAGTTGCGGTACTTAAAGCAACTATCCATGCTATTAAATCTCGTATAGTGCCAGCACTTACAGATGAACTTGCTCTTAAAGCTGGTTTTGAGTCAGTAGAAAAACTTCGTGATCTTATGAAAAGTTCTTACGAAGAAAGTCGTAAGCAATTAAATCGCTCAGTAGCTCAAAAGAAACTTCTTGATTCTTTATTAGAGAAAGTATCAATTACCACACCACAAAGCCTTGTAGAAGAACGTATTGGTCAAATCGTTAATGATATGGCTTCTCGTCTTGAAAAACAAGGGCAGTCTATACAAAGTTTAGGCAAAACAATGCAAGAAATTCGTGAAGATCATCGTAAGACTGCAGAAGAAGGTGTTGCTTCAGAATTAATTCTTCTTGCTATTGCGAGAAAAGAAGGTCTTGAAGCAAGTGAAAAAGATGTGGATGCAATTTTAATCCGCATGGCAGCTCAAGCTGGGCAAGATTTTATGCAGCTTAAAAAACATTATCAAACAAATAATCTTATTCCAGTTTTACAAGAACGTCTATTAGCAGATAAAGCAATGGAACATCTTTATTCTCTAGCAAAAGTAGAGATGATTGAGCCGGTAAAAGTAGATGGAAAAGCAAAACCTATATCAAAAAAAGTAACAGCTAAAAAAGATGACGCAAAAGCTGAACCAAAAGCAAAAGCTGAGCCAAAAGCAAAAGCTGAGCCAAAAGCAAAAGCTGAGC
>CAMQUX010000179.1 GCA_947037905.1 uncultured Desulfovibrionaceae bacterium
TATTGGCAGTATTTCTTTATTATTATGCTTTCTCGCAACAATTTATCCTGCAAATCGTGCTGCAAGTTTACAAGCAGCAGATGTTCTACGGTACGAGTAAAAATAATGCTATATGCGGTTAAAAATATATCTAAAAGCTTTAGTACCCCAAGTGGAGAAGCTCTTATCTTAAAAGATATTTCTTTTTCTATGGAAAAAGGAGAAAGAGTAGCTATAGTTGGTGCTTCAGGGTCTGGAAAAACAAGTTTTTTACAGCTTCTTGGAACACTTGATTCTCCAAGTACAGGGGAAATTTACTTTTTAGATAAAGATATCGCAAAATTTTCACCTGTTGAAAAAGCACAGATGCGTAATAAAGATATGGGTTTTGTTTTTCAATTTCATCAGTTGTTACAAGAATTTAGTGTGCTAGAAAATGTTGCAATGCCTCTATTTATAGCAAACAAAAATAAAAAAGAAGCACACGATTTAGCCGCAGAAGCGTTAACTTTAGTTGGGCTTGGGCATAAAACAGCAGTTGCAATAGGGACTCTTTCAGGAGGCGAAAGGCAGCGTGTAGCTTTAGCACGAGCCATAGTTCAGCGCCCACAAGTTGTTTTAGCAGATGAGCCTACTGGAAGTTTAGATGTTCGCTCTGGTGAAGAAATAGGTGAGTTGTTTATTCGTTTGAACGAAGAAATAGGAATGTCTTTTGTTGTGGTTACACATAATCTACAGTTAGCTGAAAAAATGCATAGAAAAATGGAATTATCACTAGGAGGGCTAAATGAAATATAGCTCTTTTTTAGTACGAGCATTTTTCTATGTACATTACTAGTATGTATTTCTTTCAATGCGACAAATGTTCACGCAAAAGCTAGCTTAGTAGCAGTATTTCCTTTTAGTGTAGATGCGAATGCAGAATATTCTTATTTACGAGACGGGCTGCCACAAATGTTGCGTGAGCGCTTAAGTAATCGAGGTATCACAACAGCTAGCGAGAAAGAAATAAATGAGGCACTAGGTAGTAGTAAAAAAATACCTAATCGAACAAGCATGACACAGCTTGCGAAAAAGGTGAATGCAAAGTTTGTGATGTATGGTAAGTATACACAAATTGATAGTGATTTTGTTTTAGAGATAAGTGTTTATGATAGTACTGCAAAATCTGCAAAAATTCGTAGTTTTCGAGTGCGAAAAAGTGGAATAATTCAACTATTACCAGCAGTAGATGAGCTTGTTAATAAATTACGTCCATCGTTACTTGGGAAAAATCAAATAGCATCGATTCGTATTGAAGGGCTTCAGGCTAAAGAAGAATCAGAAATTCGTGAGAAGCTAAAGATACAAGTAGGCGATGGGTTTAACCGAGAAAATTTACATAAGGAACTTAAAAATCTTTATGGTTTAGGTTATTTTGAAGATGTAACCATAAAAGCAGAAGATGCTGAAGTTGGTAAGGAAATAATAATAGAAGTAGTTGAGAAGGGGCGAGTAAAAGCAGTTCGTTTAGAAGGAGTGGACGCTTTAGATGAGGACGATATTTTTGGCGCAATAGTAAGCAGAAATGGTGCAGTTATCAATCAAAAGATGATAGCAACAGATATTAATACCATCAAGCAACTTTACCGTACCGAAGGTTTTTATAACGCAGAAGTTGAAAAGAAACTTATTAGCGCTGAGAATAATACAGCAGAAGTTGTATTTGTTGTAAAAGAAGGTAAGAAACTCTATATAAAAGATATTGTTTTTGAAGGATCAAAATCTTTTACATCAAGGGAACTAAGAAAGATTTTAACATCTAAAGAAAAGACACTAGTTTTCTTTATAGATGATAGTGGAATATTGAAAGAAGAAAATTTAGAACGAGATACAGGAGCGCTATTAGGCTTTTATCAAAACAAAGGTTTTTTGAACGCTCGAGTTGGTTTTCCAGATATTAAATTAGAAGAAACAGGTATAACAATAACATTCCCTGTATCAGAGGGGAAACGTTTTAGAGTCGAAGATGTTATTTTTTCTGGTGATTTGATAGTTGACAGTGCAGAATTAAAAAAGATATCTCAAAGTGCAAAATTATCTGAAACAAATGCATATTTGGATAGAGATCTTGTTCGAACAGATATAGAGCAAATACGGAATTTTTATAATAACCAAGGGTTTGCATTTGCTGAAGTAGGAATACTCACAAAAGAGGGTTTAGGAAAAGAGAATATAATACTTGAATTTCAAATAAAAAAGAAGCAACCTGTTCGAGTGCGCCGAGTAATTGTTGAAGGCAATACGGAAACACGTGATAACGTAATACTGCGTGAACTTCGTTTGGCTGATGGCGATTTGTATAATGCAAGTAAAATAAACAGATCAACAGTGCGTCTAAATAGATTAGACTTTTTTAGTGCGGTAGCAATCGAGCAGGTTCCAACCGCCGATGACTCGCTAGTAGATTTAAAAGTATCAGTACAAGATAAATCAACAGGAAAAGTAAGTGGTGGTATCGGTTATTCTTCATATGATGGAATATTCTTAACAGCCTCTTTATCACAAGCGAATCTTTTTGGTCGAGGATATTATGCTGGTATTGATGCACAGTTAGGGCAGTTAACAACGACTTTTAATCTTCGATTTTTTAATCCACGTTTAAATGATGGCGATTTAGGTTTTGGTCTTTCAGGGTGGATACGTGAGGTTGAGTATAACACCTACGATAGAAGTTCAGCAGGTGGTGGGTTTGATTTTAGATATCCTTTGGGAGAGTATAGCTATTTATCCTATGGTTATAGACTTGAACAATATAATTTATTTAATATAGACGCGACAGCATCGCCGCAAATATTTGCCGATGCAGGCGAACATATAGCAAGTGTAGGTTTTTTAGGCATATCACGAGATACCACAAATCATCCTGTAAATCCGACCGAAGGCACGCAAATTAAGCTGAATTTTGATTATGGTGGAGGTCTGCTTGGTGGTACAGATGATTATATTAAATATTCCGGCACAGTAAACTGGTTTAAAGACCTTTTTGCAGGAGTAGTCTTTCACTGGCGCAGTTCCTTTGGTTATATTCAGAATAATTTTGGCGGAGAAAGAATTCCAGCAGACCAACGTTTTGAAATTGGTGGCATAAATACTGTACGTGGTTATGATACGTATGCTATAACAACAATAGACAGTGAAGGTCGGCTTTTAGGTGGTAATAAAATGTTTTTCACAAATGTAGAGCTATTAATACCTCTACATAAAGAAATGGGTTTAGGTGCAGTTGTGTTTTTTGATGCAGGGGGAGTTTGGGGAGATGATCAATACTTCTTTGACCCATCCATTTTTG
>CAMQUX010000180.1 GCA_947037905.1 uncultured Desulfovibrionaceae bacterium
AATGGCGATAAGGGCAAAATAGTAGAAACTATGAATATAAGTATAAACGCAGCAAATACTGCTGGTAGATATGAAGAAGCGCTTTCTTGGGCAAATGAATATAGACAATATATTCCTAAAGAATCTGTAAATTGGAGTGATGCTCATTATAAATTAGCAGGTTTGTACAAAAAAGTAGGAAATATGGAAGAATGGAAACGTTATTTAAATGAAATAATTGAACAGAAACCAAATTCCCTGCATGCACAAATGGCAAAAAGAGAACTTCAAACAGATGGTTTGCGTGAAAGAGTAGGCAGTTTACAAAGAGATTAAAAATAGAGTATATTAATTACAATAGAGTATATTGTTAAAATAGAGTGTAATAATAAGAGGATAGCGATTTAATTGCTATCCTCTTATTATGTTTTTTAAAAAACAACTCGAGAAACAAAATAGATTTTTAAAATATAATAAGTTTTTTGCATATTTTATAAGAAAAAATTGACTGTTTGCTAAAAAATGAGTACTTTATTTGAGGAATAATTAAAGATGTAGATTGAGGAACAAATATTGGAAAATCAAGAACCGAAAAAAAATACTAAAAAAATTAAGTTAGCAACAAAATCTCCTCACCAAGAATATTTTTCTCCTTTCTTAGAAAATATGCAGTCACGAGATGAATTAAACGAGGTTGTAAAATCCCGAGTTGAAAAAGCATGCTTTTATCTTGATGAAGAAAAAGAATTATATCCTAATAAATTTCGCCATACTGCAGAGCTTGGAGCGTTAAGTCTTAGCTATAACGATACAGTGGCAGAAGAACTTGAAAAACTTGAAAGCTTTTCTGTTGCAGGACGAGTGCTTGGGTTTCGCCTTTTTGGTAAAGCCGCATTTGTTCAGTTGTCCGATGCAAGTGGGCAGTTGCAAATTTTTGTTTCTAAAGAAGATTTAGGGCAAGATGATTTTGCCTTGTTTAAAAAAACCGATATAGGCGATATAGTTGGCGTAAAAGGGAATCTTTTTCGCACTAAAACAGATGAGCTTACGTTAAAAGCTACAGAATATGAGCTTGTGACTAAATCTTTGCGCCCTTTGCCAGAGAAATACCATGGCTTAAAAGATGTTGAAATCCGTTATAGACAACGATATCTTGATCTTGCTGTGAACAGCAACGCTGTAGAAATATTTCGTAAACGAACAAAAATAGTTCGTAGTATCCGCAATTTCCTTGATAACGAAGGATTTTTTGAAGTGGAAACACCTATGCTGCAAGCCATCGCAGGTGGTGCTGCTGCACGTCCTTTTGAAACACATCATAATGCGCTCGATATGAAACTGTATTTACGTATTGCTCCAGAGCTTTATTTAAAACGCCTTTTAGTGGGTGGAATGAACAAAGTTTATGAGATTAATCGTAATTTTCGCAATGAAGGTGTGTCCACTCGCCATAATCCAGAATTTACAATGCTCGAATACTACTGGGCATATGCAGATTTTACAGACCTTATGGATATGACAGAAAAAATGCTCGCAAGTGTAGCAGAAGAAGTAACAGGCTCAAGCAAAGTTCCGTATCAAGGCGAAGAGATAGATTTGACAGCTGGAACATGGACTCGTTTAAGTTTTCATGATTCACTAGAAAAAATAGGCGGAGTAAGCCCAAGTGTTTATAGTGATTATGAACAGTGTAAAGCTTTAGTTCGTAAAAATGGTGAAAAAACAATCGAGGGCGAAAAGTTAGGTAAACTGCAAGCTAAATTATTTGATATTTTAGTTGAACCAAAACTTATTCAGCCTCATTTTATTTATCATTATCCAACAGATATATCCCCATTATCACGTCGAAATGATAATAATCCAGATATAACAGACCGCTATGAATTATTTGTAGTAGGTCGTGAGCTAGGCAATGCCTTTTCAGAATTAAATGACCCAATTGATCAGCGTCTGCGTTTTATGGATCAGGTTTTAGAAAAAGATGCAGGTGATGATGAAGCGCATTGTATGGACGAAGATTATTTGCGAGCGCTCGAGTACGGTATGCCACCAGCTGCAGGGCAGGGTTTAGGTATCGACCGTTTAGTGATGCTTTTAACTGATAGTAGCTCTATTCGTGAAGTAATACTCTTTCCTTTATTACGCCATGAACTTTAGAGTAAGGAAATAATACAAATATGCATTTTGAATGTTTTGTAGCGCTACGTTACTTATTTACCTTAAGACAACAGTATTTTGTGTCAATAATCTCACGCTTTGCCATTTTAGGCGTGGCAATAGGTGTTGCGTCCTTAATAGTTGTTATAGGCGTAATGAATGGTTTTTCTAAAGATTTACGGGAAAAATTGTTAGGCTCTAACGCACATATTCTCGTGCGAGGCGCTTTAGGTTTTTTACCAAACGATCCTGATTTTTTGGCTAAGCTAACTAATCGTAAAGATGTAGTTTCAGCAAGTCCTTTTCTATACACTGAAGTTATAGCAACAGGACAAGGAGGCGCTAAGGGCTTAATGCTTCGAGGTGTTGATAGTGAAAGTGTTCAGAATATGGGAATCTTTACAAAAGATTTAATTCAAGGTGATGTAAAAAACTTAGATATCAAACATGAACTTCCACCTATAATAATAGGCGAGCGTTTAGCAGAGATGTTAGGGACATTTGTTGGAAGTAAGTTAAATATAATATCTCCAACAGGCAAAAAAACAGCAGCAGGTTTTGCACCTTTAGTAAAATCTTTTCGAGTTGTAGGTATATTTCGTACTGGTATGCTCCATTATGATACTAGCCTTGGGTATACATCAGTAGCTGCTGCAAAAGAGCTTATCGGCTTAAAGAGTGATAAGGTATCAGGCATTGAACTGCGAGTAACAGATCCTTATAAAGCAAAAGAGATAGCATTAGAGCTCGAAGAATTTTTAAAAGATGACGCAGTGTATATTGAAAGCTGGGAGAGTATGAATGCGGAAATATTTAAGGCAATGAAGCTTGAAAAAATAGCAATGTCCATAATTCTTTCCATGATAATACTTGTTGGAAGTTTCAGTATCGTAACAACACTTATTATGCTCGTTCTTCAGAAAAAACGAGATATAGCAGTACTTATGGTTTTAGGTGCGACAAGTAAAGTCATTCGCCGAGTGTTTTTATTGCAAGGGGTATTTATTGGTTTTATAGGAACATCTTTAGGCTTTGTTTTAGGGCTAGGTCTTAGTTTTATATTAAAAAAATATCAATTTATTAAGTTGCCTGCAGTGTATTTTGTAGATTATCTTCCAGTACGTTTTGAGGGTTTAGATCTTTTTCTTATTGGC
>CAMQUX010000181.1 GCA_947037905.1 uncultured Desulfovibrionaceae bacterium
TAATATATTTTGCACGGTTGTCTAAATGAGAACTTTCGGTATTTTTTGTCATAGCTTCAACTCTCTAATTTTAATACTAAAACCAGTTTACAGTATCTTTATTTATAGCAATGGACACAAACGAGCCTATAGCAGGAACTGTTTCTTCTGGTGCAAACTCTGCCCATATGGTAGTTTTTTTCGCCTGCAACCGAGCAGTGACTGTATTTCTTTTGTTAAAATGAAGTTGATGTACTTGAAAAGCTCCTGCATCAGATGAGGTACAAGGAGATGTTTTGATATCTCTAGGTTGTATAGTCGCATGTTTTGCTGTTTGAGAAAAATCATCAACTGCTATAGATATCAGAGGACAATCTTCATCTATAAATTGTGCGTGATTATCAGAGTGAGTCCAATTTCCTGTTAGAATATTCACTCTTCCATCGCCTATGATTTGTCCCTTATGTAGATGCACAGTTTGGTCAGATATCTGATCTAACCATACATTATCATGACTTACAATGATAAGACTAATGCCCCATTCTTTTTTTGCAATGAGTAGTGCTTCTTTTATTATCTGACTACTTGCTTGGTCAAGACTTGAGGTTGGTTCATCTAAAAGAATAATTTCAGGGCGCAGAATTAACCGTGCAGCAAGTGCTAAGCGTTGCTTTTCGCCACCTGAGAGTTCAAACCATTGTCTTTTTAGGAAAATATCTGGATCTATATTTACCCAGCCAAGTACATGGTGCATTTTCTCTTCTAATTCTTTATTTATATGGCGTACTCGTAGTCCGTAGAGGATATTTTCTTTAACACTTCGTTTTAAGAGATATGGTTCCTGATGTAGCATGGTAATATTTTTTCGTGCTTGCTCTGGTGTTATATCTGCTCTTTTGAAAAGAATTTCGCCAAAACGAGGTTTTTCTAAAAAAGCACATAGACGGAGCAACGTCGATTTACCACTTCCATTTTCGCCAATAATACCTGTTACGCTACTAGTGGCAAATTCAAAATATGGGATATCAAGAACTTTTACTTCTGCTTTTTTATCATAATAATGCCGCAGATCTTTTATCTGTAAGAGTGGGGAGTCATTTGTATTTTTCATATAAACCTTCTTCTTAGAATGCTTAAGACAATGTTAACGAGAAAAGCAATTACTAACAGCACGAGCCCAAGAGCAATCCCTTCAGCAAATTGTCCCTTTCCTGTTTCGAGGGTGATGGCGGTTGTAATTGTTCTTGTATGCCATTTAATATTTCCACCGACCATCATTGATATACCAACTTCTGAGCTAATGCGTCCGTAGGCAGTAGCTGCTGCGAGCATTACTGCAAAACGTACTTCCCAGAGTGTTGTTTTTACAATTTGAAAGGAGTTTGCACCAAGAGTGAGTGCTGTTGTTCGCAGACGTTTATCCATGGCATCAATTGCACTTGCGGTCAGCGCTATAATAATTGGCAGACCTAAAATAGTTTGTGCTATTGCCACACCATTTCGGCTAAAGAGTAGCCCTAAATCTCCAAGTGGTCCTTTTGTTGTAAAAAGAGCATACGCCATAAGCCCAATAACAACTGTTGGGAAAGAGAGAAGGGTGTCCACAGTAAGTCTCACAGAACTTTTTCCTGGAAATTCGTAATAACCTAAAGCAAAACCAAGTGGCATACCAATAATGAGACTTGCTAAAAGAGACACATTGGTTACATATAAGGTTGTGAAAATCGCATTATAGGTTTCAGCATCACCTGAGAAGAGAAGAAAAAAAGCTTTTGAAAAACCCGCTAGTATGAAGTCCATTCTGCAATCCTTTTTTTTCTATAAATGTATAGATATTTTTCTTTGTATCGGAAGAAGAGAACAAGGTAAAGATATAATAATAGAAAAATCTTTTTTTTGCTTGTATAGTTGAGTGTTTTTTTAATAGCAATTATTTAAGATTTTTAATTTACAGAATATAAGTTCTTTCGTCTTTTATGTGCTGGTAATCTGCGTAACGGGCTGATACATATCTGAGCTTATTTTTATCCACTCTCTATTTTCTATATAGTCATGCAGTGTGTGCTTCTTTAAATTATATTTCAGGAACTATGTGTTTTGTTGTTAACTCATTTATTCTTTTAGTGTTTATCCATGTAAGCTCATGTTTGTTATGTGATAGATGTATGATGCGAGAGTTTGGTATTGCGTTAAATTTTTCTAAGATTTCGTCATAATTTTCGCCTTGGCATTTGAGCGTGCAGATGAAATTTTCAACGCAGTCATTATCGATAAGTTTAGTAACAAGCGGATAGAGTTTTTCTGGATAGCATGCCATGTCAGAAAAGAGCCAGTCTACTTTGCCGAGGATATTTGGAGTGATTGCAAAACCACTACCTATGCAGTGATGAACATTTGGCAGTTTATCTATATCTTTTTCAAGGGGTGCTTTGTCTATACTAAAGACTTTTGCGCCAAGAGATGCAAGCACCCATGTCCAGCCACCAGGAGCGCTACCGAGCTCTAAGCAAAGCTCGTTCTGTTCAGGGTGAATGTTTAGGAGCGTGAAAACGTCCCAAAGTTTTAGGTACGCTCTATTTGGCGGTTGTATTTTATCCTCTTCAAAAACAAGATCACCGTTTGGAAAAGGGCTTGTGCAGGTGCTTGAAAAAAGAAGTGTGTTTGCGTCCCAAAGAGTCCAAGAGCCTAATGGATTTTGAGGGAGGGGGGATAAAAACACATGCGGTTTTATAGAAATATGTGGCAGTTTTTCTGCTATAAGATTTGCTCGTCTGTGGCAGTCTGTGGATAGCAGTATCCAGTTTCGTTGGATATTTTTAAGCTTTTTGCTTGCGTCATTTATGGACTCTATAGGAAGAAATGATGCGTTTAGCCAAACATTACTCGCCCAAAAAGAGTCAATATGCTCGCCCTCGCAAAGAAAAAGTCGCTCTCTTTCTTCTACAATAGTTTGATTTTTATGCAAGAGTTCTTGCTCAAGTTGTTTTTCATAGCCTTTTGCCGCAATATATACCGTATATGTTTTATCCATTCTTACTATATACAGAGAAACGGATTTTTTTAAAAGCATAAAATGCTAAACTTTTTTAGATTACAAGAGTACTGTTTCGTAGTATGCTAGAAAAAAAATTTTAAATACTGTTTTTTACATTTTTGTATTCTCGTAATTTTGTACTTTTGAATTTAGTATTTCCGAATTTTATACTTTCGTACTTTCTTAGTTTATCGCTTTTGCATTATCTCATGAAATTTTTCGCTTAGATGTTGATTCTTTTGATATACGTATTTTCTATAC
>CAMQUX010000182.1 GCA_947037905.1 uncultured Desulfovibrionaceae bacterium
ATTTCATTACAAAGCTCTCAAAATCCTACTAGCACAAACGAACCTCAAGAAGTAGATTATGGGCTTTCAAACTCTACCCTCACAGGTATTATTATCAACAAGAAAATTTAAAGGATTTTTCCTATGAGCTCATATATTATTATCTTTCTCTCACTTGTTGAGCTAACCCTTTTAGCTATTGTTGTAACTTTTTTTTCCCGCCTAAAAAAATCTGAAGCGCTTATCTCACATTTACAGGCTAACCAAGAGTCTTTTATAAATAAGCTTCACTTTAATGCACAACTAGAACATGAAATGGTGCAAAGTTTTTCGCAAAGACAACAAGAACTAGGATCTATAGTTCATAATTTAGAAGCAAAACAGCAGGAATTAGAGAGACTTATAAAAAAAGCAGAAGAATATAGCTCCTCCCCTCTTTTTCTGCGAAATGTTATCTTATCAGGACATCGAAAAGGGCGCTCTATCCAACAACTTGTACAAGATACAGGGCTTAGTAGAGATGAAGTTGAACTTATTTTAGAACAATCATAAAAAATAAATATATTTCTATAGTATATTTTTCACTTTAGTAGTTTATATTTTACTGTTCTTAATACTCATGCTTCTGTTATCCTTAGTGCTTTTGTTGTCCTTAGTGCTTTTGTTGTCCTTAGTGCTTTCATTGTCCTTAGTGCTTTCATTGTCCTTAGTGTTTTTGTTGTCCTTAGTACTTCTGTTATTCTTAGTTTAGTAGTTTATTTTTTATTGTCCTTAGTGCTTTCATTGTCCTTAGTGCTTTTGTTATCCTTAACACTCATGCTTCTGCTGTCCATAGTTACTAAGCTTGTCCTTAACAACTCATTTTCTGACTATTCTTAAAGCATTTGTATTTATAAATTCCTCGCTTTGGTAGCTCATATTTCTCTTATTTTTTTCATTTTAATTATTTTATATCTATGGCAAATCAACCCTTTCCTATAAAATTTGATCGCATTAAAAGATTTATTGCTCGGCATAGCATTGATGATATCATTAGTGCTCGTTTTCTGCAAAATCACGATGATAAACTTTCATGGGTAGATGTTGAGGGAATCCCTCTTCTTGTGGAGACTAAATCACTCCCATCGCATGCTGAAACATTATTTTTTCAAATCCAAAGTCTTGATCCTAATATTTCACTTAAAGAAATACCAAGTGCCACAAGACCGCTCCATCTTGATAAATCTTTCCTTTTCAACATGCACAGTAGCGCAAAAGAATACTATCAGATTCAAAAAAAACTCATAAACGAGAATAAGTATACAACTGAAGAAGAGTATAAGAATTTTCTTACACATGAACCAGCTCTTGCCGCTGCATATACTGCTATTGAAAAACTTTTTTTAAAAGCAAACCTCTTTCTTGCCCAAAAAAATATTTGCCAGTTTTTTTTCTCCCCATGGATTTTTCCACAAGCAGAACAACATGAAATGCTCATAAAAACAAGTGGACATGGGTTAAAAGAACTGCAACTTTTTTGTAAACATCCACAACTTGGAATGCTACTAGTCTATTTATTACACACACCAAAACAGAGTAGCTTTAAGATTTATTCTGAATTCCCTGATAAATGCAAAAAAGATATTTTTTCTTTTCTCCCAGAACATATTGATTTTCTTGGACAAGATAGAATACCTCAACAATTTTCACTCGGTCTATTCCCTCAAATTTTTAGCCCTTCTTTTCATACTCTTCAAGGTTTTCCACTATAATTTTTTAAAAGATATTGACCAAGCCTCGTAAGCAGTTTATATTCTAAACTCTTAAATAAAAATTACTTAAAATAATATTTATTATACGTAATTATTGTAAATGTTTTTTATAAGTGTTTAGTATAATAGTTTATAATAAGCTTTTGCTCTAATTATAAAAATACAAACCTTACGAAATAGAGTAGTATTCACAATAAACTGCTCTTGCAAAAAAATATTTACTGCTTATAATAATGAGAGATTCACATTAATCCAAAGGAGCTATTATGAACTATGTAGAATTGCAAGATTTTCTCATGCGAGAATTACGATTATATCACTACCCTGTTGCCATAAAATTTCTTTATACCCCAGAAGATGTAGCTTATTTTACTGAAAATGTTCCAAGCTATTTTACCCCTATGAAATCTCTCTCTTTCTGTCAGTGGGAAGTTGCTGTGCGCATGGAAGGTAAGAGTATTTTAGGTTATCCTGATAAAGTTTCGTGCTCAAGCGCTCAACTGGCGTTCAACTGGAAAACGGCAGATGAGGGGGATATAAAATACCATATGAGATTTACTGATTTACGAGAAGACGCAGAAAAAATTATTCATGCTAAGCCGCAACTAAAAACAGCGCCCCTTGCAATAGCACTAACACCTTTAAAAGATGCACATGCATTAAAAGATGGTATCGATACAGTTCATTTTTTCTGCGATAGCCAACAAGCACGAACACTTATAAACGCATACATTAGAGGAACAAAAGAACCTACTATCAGTTCACAAATAACACCAAATTCTGTTGCCTGTAGTGGCTCTGTGTATAGTTTTATGGAAAATACACTGAACACTCTCCCAGCCTGCAATGGTTCAGCTAGTTCAGGAAAAACAGAACGTGGCGAGACAAATGTTATGATTCCTGGAAAAAAATTAGCGGTACTCTATGAGGCTCTTAAAACAACTTCAGAACCTGCTGGTCTTATTAATCCAGATGTTTGTAAAAATTGTCCGTTAATTGTTTTCAAAAAAGAAAAATAAAAAACTCGCATTCAACTAAAATTCGAGCGAAAGCGAAAACAAGAAGCGAAAACAAGAACGAAGCAATACGATAGTCATTACAAAAAAATATTCATTAATTAGTAACTTGAATAAAAATTATATTTATAGCGGGATAAACTATGTATTGCATTACTGTAATAAAATACATAGTTTATCCCGCTAATTATCTCATATTTATCGCTTAAAAATATATGCCAAAGAAATTAATTATCTTATATTTTTATATTCCAAAATTTATTTCTACTCTTAGTTTACCCTTGCTTACTGGTTCCTGCTATTTACATTATCCCTATTGTTTTTATTTTCCTAGCCTTTCTTATAAAAAATGAGCTAAGAAAATAAGCCAGATAGATTTTATCATTCCTCATATTTTATGCAATAAATACAAATACTTGATTTTTTAATTTATTTTAATATTTACTTATTTCAAGCTTATTTATTTCAAGCTTATCTATTTTGAGCTTATCTATTTTGAGCTTATCTATTTTGAGCTTATCTA
>CAMQUX010000183.1 GCA_947037905.1 uncultured Desulfovibrionaceae bacterium
AATTAAATAGGGCGCATAATTTTAAAAAAAATAGCGACCTTGGGGATTGGCGCTATTTAGGGCGAAGACTAGTCCACAGACTATATATCATTATCAATATAAATATATCATGATTAAGAATTATAGAAAATAGAACATTTTGTATGTTAGTAGAAAATAAATAACTTTAAATAGTATCTTATATTTATTGTAAGTAATATATTATAAATTATAAAAAATACAGTATATGCAAGAAAAAATATAGAAACAGATTTAAAAATATATAATTTAAAGCGGTGTATATAATATAACAAAATATCTTTTAATATCTTGTTAATATTAAAAATAACTCAAGTTATAGGATAGAATAACTACGTATTTAAGTTAGCAAAAAATATAAAATAAATAAAAGTATACAAGAGATATAAGTAAGACTCTTAACTGTTTTTATAAATAAAATATTGCGTATAACTTAATTTCCGCGTAATTTTTCGTCTGCTTCTTGCTTGCTTTTGCAATTAATACAAAGGCTTGTCATAGGTCTAGCTTTAAGGCGTGCAATACTAATGTCATCACCACAGCTTAGGCATATTCCAAATTCACCTTCTTCGATACGAGCAAGTGCTTTATTTATTTTTTTTATGAATTGACGTTCTCTGTCACGTAAACGTAGAGTAAAAGAACGATCAGATTCAGCAGTTGCTCTATCTGCAGGGTCTGCAAATATTTCACCAGAATCTGTCATATCGTCAATGGTTTCTTTTCCTACTGCTAAAATTTCATCGAGGGATTTTGTAAGTTCAGCTTGGAAATATTCAATGTCTTTTGCGTCCATTGTTGGCCTCTCTAATTTTTATCTCAATCATCTGTAATACAATAAATAGAAAAAGTAAAATATATTTTAAAAAACATATAAAAAAATAATGTATTTTATGATTGACATATTCTGTAGTTAAATGTAAAAAAAAATCACTGTGAGCGGGAATAACTCAGCGGTAGAGTGTAACCTTGCCAAGGTTGAAGTCGCGAGTTCAAATCTCGTTTCCCGCTCCAAACAGTAGGCGGCATAGCCAAGTGGTAAGGCAGAGGTCTGCAAAACCTTTATTCTCCAGTTCAAATCTGGATGCCGCCTCCAATTTTTCTTTTAGTTTTTATATTCCTTAGCGGGAATAACTCAGCGGTAGAGTGTAACCTTGCCAAGGTTGAAGTCGCGAGTTCAAATCTCGTTTCCCGCTCCATTTTAAAAAAAGCACGTGGCGTGCTTATAATAATAGGACTCATTTTTATGAGTCCTTATTTTTTTGTTATGTACATGTAAAAGAATGTATACTGATAGTTCACTAGCACAGAAAAATTATATCAAGGCTAGAAAAATTATATTGGAAATTAAAAGATTTCACGCTGAGAATTAAAAGAATCTCGCAATATGAAAAGAGAATTATTAGCGTCGTTATTGAGAATAAAATTTTTTAGATTAAGATTCTAAAAAATATACTAAGAAATACGAGACTGTATCCTTTTTGCAGAAATGTTAAAAGAATTAACACTAAGAGCTAAAAGTATTTATCTTTTTTGCTCAAAATGCTCGTGTAAAATATTTATTGCCTCAGCATAACCATCTATACCTTTGCCACAAATTGTTTGCATAGCAGCAAGGCTCACGTAGGAGTGCTTTCTAAAGGCCTCTCTTGTGTGTATGTCTGAAAGGTGCACCTCGATGGTTGGAAGGGCTACTGCTTTAAGCGCATCAAGTATTGCGATGCTTGTGTGCGTGTAGGCTGCAGGGTTTATAATTATTGCGTCCATTTTTTTATAGGAACCTTGAATATAATCAACAATCTCTCCTTCGTGGTTCGATTGGCATATTGTTACTTCTATATCTTTTTCTCTACAGCTTTGATTTACAAGCTCTACTAAATCTATATAATTTGTTGTGCCATATATTTCTGGCTCTCTAATGCCTAGCATATTAAGATTTGGTCCATTGATTACTAATAATTTCATTATGCACATACCTCGAGTATTTTATTTATGGTTTCATTTTTATTTTTATTTTCGATTATAAGGCTTGCAAATTTTTCATAGAGGGCTTTTCTTTGCGTATAGAGAGCAGGGAGCCCATGCTGTTCTGAAAGTGGTCTACCATGTATTGGTAACAAATTTACATCTCTTTGTATCCAGATTATTGTTCCTTGCTGTGCAAGGGGAGCATAATTTTCTTGTTTCATTACAACTCCACCACCAGTTGCTATGACCAGTCCTGATTGTTTCCCGAACTCTACAATAAGAGCGTGCTCGTATTCACGAAAAGCCATCTCTCCTTGCTCTTTAATGATAGTTGAGGGTGATATATCAAAACGCCTTTCTATCTCCTCATCAATATCTATAAACGGTCTGCCCAGTTTCTCTGCAACTTGGCTACCTAATGTTGTTTTACCACAACCAGGCATGCCTATGAGTATTATATTACTTACCTGTTTTTCAAGCTTATTGATAAGTGTATCTAATATATCAGCAGATATTTTTTTATTTTGAAACAGCTCGCTTGCTTTTTTTGCCTGTGCCACAAGCATGGCAAGCCCGCCTATGCTCGGTATGTTTCTCTCTCTCGCTTCTAATATAAGATGTGTCCGCAAGGGGTTATATATAATATCAACAACACCCTCACACTTTGGAAAATTACTAAGCTCTATGAGTTTTTCGTGATTTTCTGGATACATTCCAACAGGGCTTGTTTGTATTACTATCTCTGCATCTGCGTGTTTATTGAGATTATCATAAGTATTTTCACCTGTTCGAGATATAACGACAAGTTCTCTCACATGCAAATCTTTTAGTGCTGTGCAGACAGTTAAAGACGAGCCACCACTGCCAAAAACAAGCACTTTTTTATTTTTAACGTGTATTTTTGCTCTTTCTAATAGATAGAGAAAACCGAAATAGTCGGTGTTATGTCCTTCCCATTCTCCTAAAGTATTGCGTAGCATGGTATTAACGCTGCCAATTTTTTCTGCACTCTCACTTAAAGACTTGCAGTATGGGATAACTGTTTTTTTGTAAGGAATAGTAACATTTAAGCCTTGCAGATTCTCTTGCTCTAAAAACTCTGCCACAGCATTTTCTGCTATTTCGAAAAGTTCATAATTAACAAGCCCCAAAGCATCATGAATTTGAGGGGAATAGCTATGTGCAAGTTTTTTTCCTAAAAGTCCATAATTTTTCACGATACAATCTCCAATTAGTTATATAGTTCTAAATAACTAGTATTTTTCAATGTTCTAT
>CAMQUX010000184.1 GCA_947037905.1 uncultured Desulfovibrionaceae bacterium
TTCGCAAATTTTCACAAACTCTTTAAAAGGTGATAGGTTTAATTCCTGATCTCTTTTGTAAATACCAACAGCAGGATTAGCTTTTGCGGGGTCGATATAATGGTCGATTACAAGATTTTGTCTTTTTACACTTTTTTCGAGCGTAGAGTTTATAACCATTAATGTGTTATGGTTTTTTACAGAACAAATAGTTGCAGTTTTTTGATCTTTTACTGCACTTTTTTGTTCTTTCATAAGAGCTGCTAAATTTTCTAAGATGAACCCTATTTTTTTCTTGAGGCGTTTATTTTCTTCTAGTAGTTGATCTTGTTTAGTATTCATTTCCATAAGAAGATTTTCAATGGATGTATGTTGTTCATTATTTGTATCGTTCATAATAAAGTCCTTTTTATTTATGCTCTTTAATTGTTCGTAATAAATGATACTCATTCTAGTCAAAAAATTGATTTCTTTGGCTAAAATAGGTAGATAAGCATAAAACGTGCCATTTCTTATATAATTAAGATGCTAAAAGTAGTTTTAATAATTTTAATGTTTTACTTGATAATAATTTATAAAATATCAGAGAGTTATTGTTGTAATTACTCTCTGATATGGGAATAATATTTTTAACAAAGATTGAGTTATAATAATTAATTTTTTATAGCATTCGTATTTTATACTCTTTTATTCTGAAAATTAGATAAAAAAAATCCCTCTTTGTAAATAATACAAGGAGGGATTTTTTTAAGTCTATCTAGCTAGCTTTATTCTTGTATAAGCTAATAAATTAATTATTTACTTTCACAAGAACAAGAGTCAGCTTTTGCTTCAGCACTACACCCACAAGAACAAGAATCAGTCTTTGTTTCAGAACATCCACAATCGCCAGTTTCTGTACAACAAGAACCAGTTTTTGTAGAACAAGAGTCTGCATCGCAACCACAACCACAATTACAAACTACTTGTTGCGATACGCCTAAATCTTTTTTAACTTCAGTAGCTATTTTAAAGAGTATAGTTATAACAAACGCTCCCATTGCAAAAATAGCCATGGAAACAAGTAGCTCGTTTATAGAAGGCCAGTACTCAACTATTGTATGGAAAGGAGTTGGGTTAAATCCTGCAATAAGCAGTGCTAGCCCTTTATCAATCCAAGTTGCAGCAATAAGACATACTAATGCAAAAGGTAATATTTTAAGGTTATTACGGAGTTTTGAAGGAATAAGCAGCGCTAAACTTACAAAAGCAAGTGTAGTCGCAGCAAGCATCCAAGGTACAAGTCCGCTATAGCCAAGAAATCCACTAAACATAAACAAGATAGGATCTTTATGTCCTGGTATGTTAGAATAGAAAGCTGTAAATACTTCTAATAGGAAGAAGAAGATATTTATACACATAGCATAAGTTATTATCTTAGCGAGCATTCCAATAGCTTGTCTGCCTGGCTCAAAAGTTGTTACTTTACGAGTAATAAGAAGTACTAAAAGTAAAATAGCAGGTCCTGAACAGAAAGCAGATGCTAAGAAGCGTGCTGCTAAAATAGCAGTAAGCCAAAAGTGTCTGCCTGGTAGTCCTTGATACAAGAACGCAGTAACAGTATGGATTGAAAATGCCCATATTACAGATATAATAATAAGCGGTTTCAACCATTTTTGGTATGGGAAGCCCATACGTTCATTTTGTAAACTAGCCCAACCACAAAGTACATTAAGGAAAAGATATCCCATAAGCACCATCATATCCCAAAAAAGGACAGAGTTTGGTGTTGGAAAGAATATCATATTCATCATACGTTGCGGAATACCGATATCAACAACAATGAATCCAAGACACATACACACAGCAGCAATTGCCATGAACTCACCAAAGATTACAAGGTGTTTGAATGGTTTGTAATCATGAAAGTAATACGGAAGCACAATCATAACACCTGAGGCCGCAAGACCAACAAGGTAGGTAAACTGAGCAATATAAAATCCCCAAGACATATCACGACTAAGGTTAGTAGTAACCATACCAAGTTGAAGCTGCCTAATATAAGCAACCGCACCAATAAGCATAAGTACTAATAAAAAACCAAGCCAAGCCCAGTAACGTGGACGCCCTTTTAAAGCTTTTTCGAGCATATCAAGTACTCCTACTAAATAATATAAAAGACGCTAGGTCCATTGCCATCGGAGAGATTTCTACGAATGGCAAAGTTTTCACGAAGCGCTTGGTTAACGTTAGAATTAGAATCGTTTAAGTCACCAAAAATAACATTCCCGTCAGATGCTTCCACACAAGAAGGTAAAAGCCCTTGTGCTAAACGCTCGTCACAGAAAGTACATTTTTCTACAACTCCGCGCATACGGGTTGGGAACTTACGATTGAGGGTTTTGTCATCAAGATATGGACGTGGATCCATAAAGTTAAAGCTTCTTGCACCATAAGGACAAGCCGCCATGCAATAACGACAACCAATACAGCGATGATAATCCATAACAACAATACCTGAGCTATTTTTAAATGTAGCTTTTGTAGGACAAACTCGTACACAGGTTGGATTTTCACAGTGGTTACAAAGTAGCGGATATTTTGCATCTTTTACTTTATCTGGTAAATGCTTTGTTGAAAGCTTTGTAAATGTATGGTTAAAGCTATCTGCCCATATCCATTTTACTTCTTGCTTTGGATACTCTGTAATATTTGGAACGTTATGAGCAATATGACAAGCATCTTGCATTTTTTGAATTTGTTCTTCGCTAAGGTTTCTTGTGTCAATAACCATTGCCCAGCGTTTAGCTGTTAATCCACCAGGAGTTTTCTCTGTCAAAGGTGGTAACACTTTTTTCATAGACGCAATTACTGGTGCAGCTGTTACAGCTACAGCAGTTACTGCTGCTATTTGGAGGAGTTTTCTTTTTGATTTTTGCATTTATTTCATTGCCTCCGGATCTATATGACAAGTCCAACAAGAAGGTGTTACTCCTGCTGCATCATGACATTTGTTACAGAATGCTTCTTTAGAAACATGACAACTCATACAGGTATTTTGTAAACTAATATCAAAAGCTTTGCCTTTGCTATTTATATACGTTCTTTTGCCATCACGAATAGCAGAATCACGCCACTCGTTTAGAAGAACCATATGAGAAGTTCTCATATATTCAACATCTTCTATACACTCGGTAGCATTAGTTACTACTGGTAATTCTGGTATTACATAGCTTTTTTTAACTAAGTTCGCCCAAAAAGGTGCTGTGATTATTACAAGAAAAATAAC
>CAMQUX010000185.1 GCA_947037905.1 uncultured Desulfovibrionaceae bacterium
TGCCCTCATGGTTCATAGCAAGTCCATCACAAACACCAATGCTTGGGAAAGCAAGAGGCACACCACCTGCTAGTCGAACACCATCTTTTACCGCTTGGGCGAGAGAATTTAAGTGGATATGCCCTGGAATAATATCATTTTGTGAATTAACTATACCAATAAGAGGTCTTGAGAGTTCTTCTTTACATAGTCCGCTTGCATAAAGTAATGAGCGATGGGGAGCTTTATTTAAACCTTTTGTCATTTTGTCACTGCGCATAAGATTTCCTATATAATTAAGATAGTATAAAATTGTTCAAATATATTACTTCTCACAAAATAATGAGAGAGTTTTTTAAAAGATTTGTTATTTAGCTTGTTTAAAAAGGAGCAGTTCTTTCCCTGATTTTGCGTAAAAGATAAGCTTTCCATCTTTTTGTTCCATGCTCTGTACTTGTTGCAGTGCCAAGAAAAATTTATCTTCAATTTCTTGTATTTTAGGAGGGCAAATCATAAGCGTGCTCGTACCTTTTTCGAAATATATTTCAGTATAGCTTTTTCGGGTATAACTTAGCGCATAGTGATTGCATCCTGCAATACCAGCAATGGTATTTTTCCCTTTAAATTTAAGAGTCACAGAAACATTTACAGGTTCTTTTTCTAATTCTTCTAACTCCCAAGCACTAAGGCTAAGAGTAACAGGCTTAGGGACACTTTCATTCTTTGTGCTGCAGGCAGTAAGTAAGATACACGCCAAAAGAAAAAAGAGAGAGAAATTTTTCATTATTTTTCCTTTTTTAAACTAAAACGCAGAACTTCCTTTTTTTCTGCAGAGAGAAAAATAAGTTCTTCATCTTTAATAATCATAAACTGTGTAAGTTCGAGCGCTTTTAGGAAGTTTTTTTCTTGTTCCATATATTTTTTAGGCACAGCCATTCTAGTGCTGCCAATATTTTTTATAGTGAGCAGACCTTTTTCATAAGAATATGTTCCCATATATCTGTTACCAATATTTGCCCCTGCAATTCTGTTTTCAGCAAGAAAACTAAAGGATATTTTTACACCCTTTGGAAGAGCTTTTTCAAAAATAGAGTGAGCCACCCATTTTTTTTGAAGAATTTCACTTTGAGAGTTCGTACTTTTCTCGCAAGCACTAATAAATATGAGTAAAAAAAGTAAAGGAAAAAGAGATTTTTGCATAAACAACCTATATTTTTTATCTTAATAAATTACTATCTTTTCAATAGTGACCTTTATCTTTTAGCGTGTAAATATATTTTTTACAAATCATTTTTATTATATAAATGATATATAGGATTCCTTTTTAGATTTTTTGATAAAAATTACTATTCAAAATAATAATAGTTTGATTTTATTTGATTAGGTAGTTATACTAGTTAGGAAATGTATGAAACAGTATAAAAAAAGAGTACGCGTATGTGTTTAGCAATTCCTGCAGAAATAGTAGAGATAACAGATGGTGTTGCACGTTGTCGAGTTGGTGGCGGTGATACGTTTGTAAAAGCAACACTGCTGCTTTTAGAAAAAGATTTGGTGGTTGGGGATTATATTATTATTCATGCTGGTTTTGCTTTGGACAAATTGGATAAAAAGGAAGCTTTAGAAACTATCCATTTAATGCAAGAAATGCTAAGACTAAATCAAGAGTAATATATTTAATTAATAATGAAGCACTCATAAAATAAAGAGTACAGTAATAAGCTAGTTTAGTAACTAGCAAAAGGAGATTGTTATGATAAAACAAATTAAAATGTTAGGATTTATGTTTGCACTTGTAGCAAGTTTTTCTGTAGCAGAAAATGCATCAGCAGGTTTTCAAGGACCAAAAACTGATATGCCAACAACAGTTAAAGCAGCTCAAGCAGCAGCAGACTCAACAAGAGTATTTATTGAAGGCTTTATTGTTGAGCAAACAGCTAAAGAGATGTATGTTTTCAAAGATGCATCAGGCACAACAATTGCTGTAGACATTGATGATGAAATTTGGCCATATGGTGGAGCAAAAGCAACACCTGAAACAAAAGTTCGCATTCAAGGTGAAGTAGATAAAGACAAAAGAGGCACTGAAATTGAAGTTAAACGTATCGATTTTGTTAACTAAAAAATAGGAAAAATTATGAAAAAAATTATAATTACTAGTTTATGTATGGTTGCTCTTTTTGCATCGACTGCGTTTGCAGGCTTTGCAGGTCCTGGAACAACTGCTGCAAATACAGTTAAAGCAGCAAAATCTGCAAAAGATGATACTATCGTTAATTTAGAAGGTTTTATAATAACACAAATTGCGTCCGATATCTATACTTTTAAAGATAGCACAGGCACTATTGAAGTAGAAATAGATTCTGAAGTATGGCCATATGGTGTCGATATTACTCCAGAAACAAAAGTTCGCATCCAAGGCGAAATTGATAAAGAAATATTTAGCACACAAATAGATGTAGATAGAATCGACGTTGTAAAATAAATTATTTCAAGACTTATGATTGTAAAAAAAAGAGACTAAGATAGCTATCTTGGTCTCTTTTTTTATGTATTTTACAATTTCTCTACTGAAGTATTCTCTACTGAAGTATTCTCTACTGAAGTATTTCCTGCTGAAGTATTCTATGTAGAAGTCTTTGAATAAAAAAAGTGAAGTAATTTTTTTAAAAGCATTTTCTATAAGCAAAATTTTAGCTTATAGTTGAGCAAATAGATGTAATTTATTAATAGAGAACTAAGTGCGTGTTTATTATATTAATTCAGTATCAGTAATAAAATACAGGTATAATATGGGTTTATACCTTATTATTAAAAGAGTTTTGTTTGCTATAAAAAGTATTCATGCTATAAGAAATAATGCCTTAGTAACAGAAAGATTATTTCTTATAGCATTATAAGCTAAGTAATAACTTTATAAAAACTTAGTAGTACTCTAAATTAGCACTCTAATTATTACATATTTTGTAAGCGTGCTACACGTTCTGCAATAGGCGGGTGGGTGCTAAACCATTTAGCCATGTTTGTTGCAGAAAATGGATTCACAATAAACATGTTTTCTGTAGCAGCATTTCCATTAAGTGGTATTTGATGTGCCGCTTGTTCTAGTTTATTAAGCGCACTTGCAAGAGCATTAGGGTTTCCACAAAGTCGTGCACCTGTTTCATCAGCAATAAATTCTCTTGAGCGAGAAATAGCCATTTGAATGAGTGATGCGGCAATTGGTGCTATAAAAGCAATGGCAAGGGTTGC
>CAMQUX010000186.1 GCA_947037905.1 uncultured Desulfovibrionaceae bacterium
ATCTTAACACTCTTTCCCTACACGACGCTCTTCCGATCTACAACGGCTTATAAGTGAGCATACGCACTGTATTTTAGATAGTACAGCGCATCATTTAAAATTCATTGGCTTCCAAGAAGATTACTATAACGACGCTCTAGGAGAATTTGGAATCATCGCTAAAAAAGAATTACAGAATCACCCTATGAGCATTCTCTCTGAAAAAGAGAAAAATGAAACTGCTCTTTCAGAATACATTACTAAAGCTGCAAAAGAAATCATAAATAAACTCTCACTGCAGAAGAAATAAGGAACTCCTTTGTGGCTAAAAAAATACGTGCAGACCAGCTCCTTTTTCAGCAAAATCTTGCAGAAAGTAGAGAGCAAGCAAAACGCTTTATCATGGCTGGTCAGGTGCATATGTTTCAAGACACTCAAAAAGTACCTGTCACAAAAGCAGGATTGCAAGTTTCTGAGGACACAGAGTTTTCTGTTTTAGGACAAGAAAAATATGCAAGCCGTGGAGCACATAAACTGCTCACAGCCATTGAACATTTTAAACTAGCTATTACAGATACAATATGTCTTGATGTGGGCGCATCAACTGGTGGCTTTACCGATTGTTTGCTACAACACGGAGCAAAAAAAGTCTATGCGGTAGATGTTGGTTATGGGCAATTACATGAAAAACTCCGCCAAGATAGCCGAGTTATAAATATAGAACGCACCAACATGCGGTTTATAGAGGCAGATATAATACCTGATAAAATAGATTTGCTCGTTGCAGATGTTTCTTTTATCTCTCTTACAAAAATATTACCCTCGTGTATGGATTTTTTAAAAGAAGATGCGTACCTTGCGGTGCTTATAAAACCTCAATTTGAACTTGGACCAAATAAAACAGAAAAAGGCGTTGTGCACTCAGAAGAGTTACGCCAAGAAGCCATTCAGTTTGTAACGGATTTTTGCAAAAACACACTACAGCTTAAAATTATTGGATATATACCAAGTAGTATCAAAGGTCCGAAGGGCAATCAAGAATACATACTTTATATGAAAAAAGAACTATAGAAGAAAAAATTATGAGAAAAGAATTATGAAAGAAAAATTATCAGTTAAAATTTTTAACCTTGTTCGTACAAAAAGTATCTCAGAAGCATTTCTCATCCTTGCAGTTAGTATCATCATTGGCTTATCTGCCAATGGTTTTAGGGCAGAAGGTGGAGTCCCGTATAATGTAGACTGGTATAAAGTAATTGCAAATCAAAAACAGTCTCAATTTGCATCATCAAATATATCAACCATCTCCGTGAACGCTGCCATGGCATTTGATGAACTATCAGAAGCTATTTTTTTAGATGCAAGAACTCAAGATGAGTTCAAGCAAGGACATATTCCAAACGCCAAACTTTTCCCGCCAGAAATTGCAGAAGAACTTCTAGATGCCTTAGCACGTGGAGAACAGTACAAATCTCCAGATGGAGTAGTATATTCTGAGCTCTTAGGTTCCTTAGAAAAAGGACAAGTTTACATCGCTTACTGTAGCGGATTAATATGCAATAAAGCAGAAAAAATAGCTCAAATGCTCACTGAAGCAGGCTATAACACTCTTCTAATGCCAGCAGGACTTGATGGCTGGTTAGCAAACGGTGGCAAAATGCTAGAAGCTCAAAGGAATTAACGAATATGAATACAAATATGAATATAAATAAAAAAGTTCTCTACCGCTCATTTTTTCAGCGTTTACCACGCTTTGTAGTTGGGTTTGTTTTTATTCTTGCGGCTGTTGGAAAAATTATTGATCCCATGAGTTTTGCAACCGATATCGCTGGGTATCAGCTTTTTTTAGCAAATCTTATACCGATCATGGCAGCAACAATCCCTTGGATTGAATTATTTTGCGGCATAGCACTTGTTCTTAATCTAAAAATTTATGGCGCAGTGCTACTCACTGGACTTATGCTTATTAGCTTTTGCGTACTTATATTATACGCAATTTTTGCAGGGCTAGATATTAACTGTGGCTGTTTTACGATTCTCTCATCAGAGCAAAGTCAAAATCTTTGGTTAGTTTTTTTCCGAAATATTGGACTACTTCTGCTCACATTTTTAACATACAAGCAACTTACTTCAGCAGAAGCAGAAGTAAAAAAATAACATATAAAGCAATGCAAAAAAATAGCGCAAAAAATTTAACTTTTTTTATCTTTCATTTTTTGTTATAAGCAAGAAACATTTTTAAATTGTTTAATAATTATTAAGAGGAAACATCATGGAACGTACTTTTTCTATCATCAAACCAGATGCAGTAGCAGACGGAAATATCGGAAATATTTTACAAATGATAACAGATAGTGGTCTACGCATTGTAGCAACAAAACTCATTCATTTATCAAAAGAACAAGCAGAAACATTTTATGCTGTGCATAAAGAACGTCCTTTCTTTAACGACCTTGTTGAATACATGATTTCAGGCCCTGTGCTTGTATCTGCTCTTGAAGGCGACAACGCAATTACTTGTTACCGTGATCTTATGGGTGCAACTAATCCTGTAGAAGCAGCTGAAGGAACTATCAGAAAAAAATATGGTAGAAGTCTTGATGCTAACGCTTGTCATGGTTCAGATGCTACAGAAACAGCTTGTGTCGAAATTCCTTTATTCTTCACAGACGCAGAACTTGTAGGCAAATAATGACTATTTGCGTAGCTTGTCTCGGTCTTGGTAATATGGGGAAAGCTCTTTTGCATGCCTTTGCACAAGACAAAAGCTACTCTCTTCTTGGCTTTGATAGAAATGAAAATAAAATCAAACAATTGCAAGAAGATATTGGTTTAAAAAAAGCCGATTCCATACAAGAACTCGCAAAAATGAGTGATATTCTCATTCTTGCAGTAAAACCGCAGCATATCTGTGCTGTACTCGAAGATATTTCAAAAGACTTGCGACCAGAAACAGTCATTGTTTCCATTGCAGCGGGAATATCTTTAGACAAACTACAAATTGCAAATAACAATAAAAATGCTCTTATACGAATAATGCCAAATACCCCTGCCCTTGTTGGTCTTGGGGTATTTGCTATTTGTGCAACTGATAAAACAAATGCACAGCAAAAAGAGACAACCGAAACTCTTTTTAACACTGCAGGAAAATCGTACTGGCTAGCAGAGAGCGCTTTTGATGGGTTTACAGCTGTTATTGGCTCAGGACCTGCTTACGTATTTTATTGCATGGAAGCTCTTATTGAAA